>NZ_VAUV01000022.1 GCF_005780165.1 Phragmitibacter flavus
CAATACAACGCTCTCTTCAGTTGAAGAACTCGCTGCACCTCGTGATGCCCTCGTTTTCGGTCGGGAGGAGATACTAACCTATTCCCCGTTCCGTGCAAGTCTTTTAGTCACCTTTTTTAAAAGTTTTGGAAATCTCAAACCGCTCGCCAAGCGCCTCGCCTAGATACATCAGCGATTCGGGAAAATGACCGGCGGGATGTTTTTCCACTGAAATTCGAATTTGGTCGGCTGCATGTGTTTGGCTCTGGGTGAGATTATGATTCTTCCCCCTCAGGCATACACAATCTCCTCAAAGACCGAGCCACCCAGCAACTGATCGCCATCATACAAAGCGCAAATTTGTCCCGGGGTGAGCGCGCGTTGCGGTTCGTCAAATAGCAGCTCTGCCGTTTTGCCGTCATTCGAAGGCGTGTAGCTCGCCAAGGCGGCGGGACATCGATAGCGAGGTTGGGCCATCAGACTTCTGGGTTTGGCCAGATCAAACGATGCAGGTGCTGCATTCGACAGACTCCCGATGATACAACGTTTGGCCCACAAAAGAGGCGTGTCGTCCCGCTCGATCGCCACAACCAGTTCATTGCGTTCAGGTCGCTTGGCCACCGCCACGTAGGCTTGCTTGTAGAGATTTGACGCCACACGCAACCCTTTGCGCTGCCCCAAAGTGTAGAGATGCAATCCGCGATGCTCTCCCAATACTTTGCCGTTCAAATCGACAATGTCCCCCGGGTTGTCCTCTACAAACGTCCTTAAAAAGTCCTCCATGCGAACCTCGCCAATGAAGCATATCCCCTGACTGTCCTTTTTCGCCGCGGTCTTCAATCCCAGCATGGCAGCCTGCTCACGCACCTCAGGCTTCGGCAGATGACCAATTGGAAAGCTCGCAATCTTCACCTGCTCAGGCCGCAGCATCGCCAGAAAATAGCTCTGGTCCTTGTTGCCATCGACGCCCCTAAACACTGAGGGCTCGCCATTCACCATTTCACTCCGCGCGTAGTGCCCCGTGGCGATCCCATCGAATCCCTTCTCCTTCGCCCACTCCCACAACACCCCGAACTTCATCTCGCGATTGCACATCACATCTGGATTGGGCGTGATCCCTTGCTGATACCCCTCCAACAGATACTTCACCACCTTCTCACGATAGTCGCGCATCAAATTGACCACCCGAAACTCCACGCCCAACTGGTCCGCCACCGCCCGCGCATCTTCAATGTCCTCCTGCCATGGGCAGTGGCCGATCACGTTCTCCTCGTTGATCCAGTTCTTCATGTAGGCCCCCACCACCTCGTGGCCTTCACGCACCAAAAGTGCTGTAGCGAGGCTGCTATCAACCCCACCGGACATCGCTGCTAAAATTCGAGACATGGCATCAAAGAAACTTCAGTGGCTGTCTTCGCCTTTCAAACCAAGATCACGCAGCCCTGAGTGGATAACATACGCCCTCGAGAAGCTCATCGCTAACCCGAGGGCAAAGAAATTCCCATATCCAGCTGCGGCCATTCGCCGCACCTCATCAAACATAGCTCCTCACTGCCAGGTGCACCTCTTCATACTCAAGAGGCTCTTTGTGCAATTCCGGCTTGGAAACATCACCGCTGTAGCCCCAGGCCGCCACATAAGCGAACTTCTCGTCGTTCCGCAACGCTTCGCCCGCCTGACCCCGTTTGGCATCCTCATCTTCTCTGGTGTATTGATGCTCCACCCGGAAATGCCCGCCGCAGCTCTCCTCACGCTCCAGAGCATCGCGACACATCAATTCGCCGAACTCCATGAAGTCCGCCACCCGTCCGGCTTTTTCCAACTCCTGGTTAAACTGCGCGTTGCTTCCCGGAATATGCAAGTTGTTCCAAAACTCCTCACGCAGTTCAGGAATGCGTTTGAGCGCCTCCATCAGCCCTTCCCTGCTCCGGGCCATCCCGCATTTCTCCCAGAGCAACAGACCAAGCTCCCGATGCAAACTGTCCACACTACGTTTGCCTTTGATGTTCAGGAAACGATGGGTGCGCGCACTCACCTCTTCCACTGCCTGCGCGAACGCCGGATGACTGGTGGTGACCGAACCCGGCTTCTGCGACGCTAAATAATTCGCAATCGTATACGGGATCACAAAATACCCATCCGCGAGCCCCTGCATCAGCGCACTTGCGCCCAGACGGTTGGCGCCATGATCTGAAAAATTCGCCTCTCCCAACACATGCAGGCCCGGCACATTGCTCATCAAGTTGTAGTCAACCCATAGACCGCCCATCGTGTAATGCACCGCCGGATAAATCCGCATCGGCTGCTCATAGGCGTTCTCGCCCGTGATGCGCTCATACATCTCAAACAAGTTGCCATACTTCTCCGCCACCACCGGCTGACCCAACTTGTAAAGCTCCTCATTGGAAAGCTCCCTGCCACCCGCCTTGTCCTTGCCGTAACGCAAAATGGCATCCGCAAAATCGAGGTAAACCCCCAGCTTGCCCGGACCCACCCCACGCCCCTCATCACAGGCCTCCTTGGCCGAACGACTTGAAATATCACGCGGTGCCAGGTTGCCGAAGCTCGGGTATTTGCGTTCCAAAAAGTAGTCCCTCGCCTCCTCCGGAATATCGCTGGCCCGCTTGTCACAATCCGCCGCATTCATCGGCACCCAAACGCGACCATCATTTCGCAACGACTCCGACATCAACGTCAGCTTGCTCTGGTAATCGCCACTGACCGGAATGCACGTCGGATGAATCTGCGTATAACAAGGATTGGCAAAATAGGCCCCCTTCTTGTGCGCACGCCACGCCGCCGTCACGTTGCAGGTCATCGCGTTCGTCGAAAGGAAAAACGCATTGCCGTATCCGCCCGTCGCCAAAATGACCGCATCCCCGGAATGACTGGTCACTTCACCCGTCACCAAATTGCGAACCACAATGCCCTTGGCATGTCCATCGACCAGCACCAACTCCAGCATCTCCGTGCGATTATACATCTGCACATTGCCCCTCGCGATCTCCTTGCTCAACGCCGAATACGCTCCCAACAACAACTGCTGTCCGGTTTGTCCACGGGCATAAAAGGTCCGGCTCACCTGGGCGCCACCAAATGAACGGTTTGCCAGCAACCCCCCATACTCACGCGCCAGCGGCACGCCTTGCGCTACACACTGGTCAATGATGTTCGCACTCACCTCCGCGAGTCGATAAACATTCGCCTCACGAGCCCGGAAGTCACCGCCCTTGATGGTGTCATAAAACAAACGGTAAACGCTATCGCCGTCGTTCTGATAATTTTTGGCTGCATTGATCCCACCCTGTGCGGCAATGCTGTGTGCCCGACGCGGACTGTCATGGAAACAGAAACACTTCACCTTGTAACCCAGTTCCGACAATGTCGCCGCCGCTGACGCACCCGCCAGTCCACTGCCCACCACCAGCACCGTAAATTTGCGCTTGTTGGCCGGGTTGATCAACTTTGAGTCCTGCTTGTGCTTGGACCATTTTTGCGCAAGCGGACCAGATGGAATGCGGGCATTTAGGGTAGGATCGGACATCGCGATAAAAAGAAAAATTTGATCAGAAAAACCGTTGCGTCACTTTACTTCACGATGCCAAACAGCACCGACAGAGGGATTGAAATATTGCCAACAAAAATCAGCATCGCATAACCAATACCCACCGCCTTGAACAGCGGCCAGGTGCGTTGCGTCGTCAGACCAAGCGACTGGAACACACTTGAAACCCCGTGGCTCAAGTGCAGGCACAAAAGCGCCATCGACAAGATGTAAAACCCCGAAACCAGCCAGCTGGAAAACCCGTGCACCACCATCGCATACACGTCATGCACCTTCGTTCCCGCCAGATCGTAATTGGCATACGCCGCCGTGCCATATTCATTCCCCGCATGCACCGTGAACTGTAGAACGTGAAACACGATGAACGCCAGCAAGATCAGACCGCTCACAATCATCGTCCGTGAAGCCAAAGTCGACCGGCGCGGCTTCTTCACCGCATATCCCGAATCCCCACGTGCCACCCGATTCTCCTGCGTCAACTTGATCGTGAAATAAATGTGCAAACCCACCATCACCAACAATCCTATCCGCGCCACCCACAACAACGGCCCCATGCTCTTCAGCTTGTGTCCGTAAGCGTTCAATGCCTCAGGCCCCAGGAAGATCAACAAATTCCCAGCCATGTGCCCCAGCACAAAAAACGCCAGGCCAAGACCGGTCACGGCAATGATCATTTTTCTTCCGAGAGAGGAGCGTAAAAAGGCGAAGATTGACGAATAAAGGGCGCTCATGGGTGGTGAAATATCTCAAAGATCTTGGCAGGAAACCCCGCTACAATGTCGATACGACACAACGGTGCAAGAAAAGCCGACACAAACTGTTTATCGAGATACGTTCGCAACAAAAACTCGGGCATAAACGTCTCGTTTATCGCCAGGGGAGGGCAGACGCCCGCCCCCTCCGACGAGCATCGCATGCGATTGCTCAGCATCGAAGACGCTCATAAGGAAATGAGAAAACTACTGTTCACGCATCTCCCAAGTGCTGAAAAAGATCAAGATACGGCCACTTTGCAGCTCAATGCCAAGCCTCATTCGGCACGGCTCAAGCTTAGTTGGCAGATGAACTTATCTGCTAACCATCATGAAATACCCGACATCCTCCGCCAGCCTTTGGGCCAAACCATTGGCAACCCCAGCCTCCAACCCTGTCGCACCCATCCGCCGTGCCAATCACTGGCGCTCTGGCTCCACCCTGGTCGAAATGGTCATCACCGTCGGCCTTCTCGTTTCCGTTCTCGTGCCGCTCGTCGGCCTTCTCACCATGGGCATGGAAACCAGCCTGAAGGCCGGTGTCAACACCATCGGCTCCCGCATTACCAACCAGCTCATGGGCGAACTCCAGCAAGCCGACTGGCAGGATCTGGACGGCTGGAACGGTCGCACCATGTATTTCGATGATCAGGGATTGGCCATGCCCGATTCCACCCTCGACCGCGCCGCCGCCTTCATGGCCCAGGTCTACATCTCCACCCCCGGCGTTAACCTTGCCACACACAACGCCAACGCCAACAACGCAACCCAGCGCAAAGTCACCACCGTCGTCTCCCCCGCCAACGGCGAACGCAGCATCAAGTTGCTGGCCGACACCCTGAGCGCTCTCGAAGCAGGCAAGGCCACTCCCACCACCGTCAGAGTCGGCCATGGTCTCGTCACCAAAACCGGCAAAGACATCTAATACCAAAAATGAAGTTTCCCCTCCCATCATCTTCATTCGCGGGATCTGGCCCATCTCTGGATGCCAAAAAATCCCGCCAGGCCTTCACCCTGGTGGAGCTGCTCGTCAGCGTCGGCATCTTCTCCATCGTCCTTGTCGCCATGGGCGAGATGGTCAACGCCGTCCTCAACCAGCTTCGCATCGCCGAAGCCCGCTTCAGCCAGTTCCAAGAATCCCAGGCCGCTTTCGACAGCATGACGCGCCGACTCTCCACCTGCGAAATCAACCCTTACTACGACTACCAATACCCAGGGTCTCCCCCCGATACCAGCGCCGTTCCGACGAAGTATGATCTGGAGTCCGACCTCCACTTCGTCACCGGTCCCTCCAGCAGCGGCAGCCGCGCCCTCCTCTCCTCAGGAGACCACCCCACCCACGCCGCCTTCTTCCATGGAACCTACGGCCTCACCGACACCCCCGCCTGGCAGGAACTCGGCACCTTGCTCAACAGTTGGGGTTACTTCCTCGAGTTTGGCGACGACGACAACCATCGCGCCACTTTCCTCAACGACGCCAGCACCTCCCCAAAACGCTACCGCTACCGACTCAAAGAATTGCAAGTCCCCGCAGAAGAGCTCCGCACCTACGCTGCCAAACTTAACACCAAAAACTCCGCCACCGACCTCTACGCCTGGTTCCGCACCGCCGTCACCGCCAACCACTCCCATACCCTTGCCGAAAACGTCGTTGCCCTCGTCATCAGCCCCCTTCTCGCCTCACCCGATGCCAGCGTTTACGAAAAAGAAACCGACCTCGCCCCCGACTACTTCTACGACACCCGCGCCTATCAACACAACGCCGCCAGCACCAATTTGATGCAACGCACCCGCCACAAACTCCCGCCACTGCTGCAAATTACCCTGGTCGCCATCGACGAAGCCTCCGCCCAACGTCTCGCCGACGAACACGGCAGCAGCATGCCCAACCTCTACCCTGGCAACCTCTTCACCGACGCCACCCGCCTCAACGAAGACCTCACGACCCTCGAAGCCACCCTCACCGAGCGCAAACTTCGCTACCGCGTCTTCACCACCACCATCCGGCTGCGCAACGCCAAATGGACCTCCAACCCCTGACCCGATCTCATGAACCACTCTACCAGTTCACGTCACCGGAGCCGCGCCTTCACCCTCATTGAGGTCCTCATTGTCGTGACCATCATGGCCCTGCTCCTATCTGTCACTGCCAGCGTTTCCCAAGGCGTGGTCAACTCCATGAACTTCCGGCAGGCCATTCAAAACGTCAAAACCCAGCTCGAAGCCGCCCGCCAATCCGCCATGACCACCAATCGCAGCGTCATGGTGCGCCTCATCGAAGGCGAAGACGAGTTTGGCAACCCCATCTGGAACGGCCTTCAAATCGGCTCCGCCGAATCCATCGTCGATCCCGCTGCCGCCAATTACGCCACCCCTGTGTCCGGCAGCTTCGAACCCCAGTTCAAAGCCATCGACTCCATCGAGACCCTCCCCACCGGCTTCGTTTTCCACCCTGCCAGCACCTACTCCACTCTGCTTTCCAATCACGCCAGTCTCAACACCGGCACCATGACCGATTCCGCTGGCAGTAGCAGAAAATACACCGCCTTCAGTTTCCTTCCCGACGGACGTTGCTCGCTGCCCAGCGACACCGACTGGACCCTCACCCTAGTTCGCGAGCAGGACATCAAAGCCGCCACCCTCCCCGCCGATTACGCCACCATCCAGCTCGACCCCCGCACCGCCCGCACCCGCGTCTACCGCCGATAAAAAATCGTCCTCGTCCTCCTACTCGAACTCGTCCTCGACAACAGCGACTCTCAAGCACCCAAAATTCCCAAGCCCCGACAGCGCCCGATTCTTCAATCTCCTACTTTTACTCTTACTCCTCCTCCCCGCTCAGCATGCCCATCCGAGGACGAGTTCGAGTAGGAGGACGAGGACGATCACACCCCATCTCTCACTACCCATGCCCATGAAACATCACCCTTCCGGAATGGCCCTGCTCCCCGTTCTATTCATCATCTCGCTGATCACCATCATCGTGGTCATGTTCTTCAGCCTCTCGACGCTCCAATACAAATCCTCCACCGCCCAAGCCGCCGCCCAGGACGTCGGCAGCCTGCGCGACACCGCCCTCAACATCGCCATTGGCCAGCTTCGTCAAGGCACCACCGAAGCCAACGCCCTCTGGATCTCCCAACCTGGAGCCATTCGCACCTACGCCGCCAACAGCGGCACCGCCTCCAACATATACAAACTCTACAGCGCCGGAGAAATGACCACCGCCGCCGATGGACTTACCGCCGCCGCGCAAAATCTCGAATCCGACGTTCCCGGCACCTGGAACGCCATGCCCCAAGTCTACGCCAACCTCAACGAACCCACCATTCGCGAAAACGGCGACCTCTCCTTTCCCATTATCGACCCCCGCGCCATGGACTCCATCAATCCGGTCTATCCGGTCAGCCAAACCCCCGAAGGTTTTCGCTACTCCGACAAACTCGCCGTCAGCGACGCTACCATCAGCGGCGTCCGTCCGCCCGGCACCACTCCCGAAGATCAACGCCTCCCCATGCCCGTCCGCTGGATCTACATCCTCGCCAACGGCACCTACGGCGTGCTCGATCCCACCACCAAAAACTTCATCCCCTTCCAAGGGCAGGGAGTCGGCTCCACCCCATCCCCCGACAACCCCATCGCCGGCCGCATCGCCTTCTGGACCGACGACGAAACCAGCAAAGTCAACATCAACACCGCCAGCGAAGGCATCCACTGGGACACCCCTCGCGCCGCCACTCCCGAAGACGTCGAATACGCCAAACAACCTCCCGCCCGCAATGAAGTCCAGCGCTTCGGCGGCCACCCCGCCTCCACCAGCCTTAGCAGCGTCTTCTTCCCCGGCCAACGTCTCCTCCCTGGCACGCCGGAGCATGCCATCAAGCTCAAGCAGATCTACGACATGGTTCCCCGCGTCAATTTCCGCTCCATCAACGATCCAAAAGCCCCCGCCGCCGGAATTCTCGGTGCCAACGCCACCCCCATCGCCTACGACAGCGACCGCCTTTACGCCAGCGTCGACGAATTCCTCTTCCAGGCCCCAAGCGCCAGTTCCGCCACCCCTGACGTGCGCCCCACCCAACCCCTCTTCGCCAGCAACCCGAAACAAATTGCCCGACTGCGCTTCTTTCTCACCGCCGAAAGCCGCGCCCCCGAAACCACCTCCCTCGGCACCCCGCGCATGTCCCTTTGGCCCATCAGTGGCGATCCCAACAAAACCTCGAGCTACTACACCTCCTTCGACCGGGTCGCCATGTTCTCCACCACCCTCGGCGGCAAAACCTACAGCTACCGCCGCTACTCCAGCCCCACCAGCGCCCTCAGCGAATACGGCCTCAACTCCGCCGTCGCCCAAGACTGGAACAAAAACCTCAAAGGCAACGCCGACCTCGGCGACTACCTCGTCGCCCTCAGCGCCAACAATCTTCAGGGATACCCTGCGTCCATGACCGATAAATTCGGTTCATCCAATACCGCCGCCGGAATCATCTCCATGTTGGAATACGTCCGCCAGACCAACATCCACGACACCACCCTCTCCACCGCCGGCACCAAAGTCTCCCCCTACGACATGGGCATCTGGGGCAAAGACACCTACGGCCCCTCCGAAGCCCACGGACAAATCATCAACGTCGCCGACACCATGGTCCCTCCTTCCATCGGCGATCAACTTCGCGCCGACCCCGACATCCGCCTCAACGCCCTCAACCGCATCTACACCATCTCCGAATTCGGACTCGTCCTCAGCCTCGCCGCCGAAAACCGCACCGACGGCACCAAATTTAATGATGCCCTAGTCACCAGCCTCAAACTTCCACCCGGCTACAAAGCCATCCAGGTCGGCACCGTTTTCGAAGGCTTCTGCCCCAGCCAGGGTTACTCCATGATCGCCCCCGCCGTCGGCACGTGGATTGACGGCCTCCAGTATCGCACCTCGCCGACCACCAACGCAAAATCCGGCCTCACCATCATCACCAGCCAAAGCCCCAATGGCCGTCTTCCAGGAGGAGACATCACCAAAACCACTCCGGCCATTGAACAGACGAAAGGCCTCACCTCCCTCAACGAATGGCAACGCTGGGGTCGCTGGCAGCATTCCGTCCCCAGCCTGGCCTACCTCACCGGCATCAACATGCCAAGCACCATCGCCAGCAAACAATCCCAGGGAGCCAAATGGTGGGTCGGATGGGGCGGCTCCAGCGGACGCTACCACTACATCGACCCGCCCACCGACGCCATCATCAGCGGCGGCTACGAAACCAATGTCAAAAACGTGGGCGTCAACAATTTCTACATGACCCAATTCGGCGAGACCAGCTCCACCTCCACCCACGCCTCCCAATACAGCCGCGGATTCTACCTCGTCCCCAGCAGCGACACCCACGTCACCCTAAAATCCACCAGCCCGCTCGAACTCTACAGCGGCTACGTCAACCACGGTCCCAATCACTCCCGCATTCTTCACGTCATCACCATTCCCCCCAACATGGTCGTGCCCGTGCCCAAAGCTCCCGTCGCCCGCAAGCCCACCTGGCGGCAACGCTTAATCGATGCCAGTGCCGCCCGTGCACGTCTCCCCGAAATCATCGACCCCAACGACGTGGTCAGAACCTGGACTGTTCGCCACGGCGACTACCGCCTCTCCTCCCTCCGCGAGAATGAGAGACCCGTCATCGGTCAACCCAGCAGCCTTCCCGAAAAACATCGGCTTTTCGCACCTCATCCCAGTTGGAATCCCGCCGAACTGCCCGCCTCCGAACTGATCACCGCACAAGACACCCTTCAAATTCATTCCTTCACCAAATCCGGTGGCGAATGGGAAACCCCCTCCGCGCGTCCGTCTCGCGGACTGGCAAACGGCGTCACCTACGCCGCGAAAAATCAGCCTGACTTCGTCCGCGATCCCGCCTCCGCTCAATACTTCCCCGGCAAACCCTCCTCCTACCCCTACAGCGTCGACCCCTCCGAAACCCGCGACTGGGACAACGGCACCGGCATCGCCCCCGATGGCGCTTACTGGAACAAACCCGATGACGTTGCCCAACAATGGGAAGGCACCATCCCCCCCTACTTTACCGCCAAACCCTGGGACGGCGTCCGCCCTGAACAACTCAATCAAACCGTCGCCCCCAACCAGCTCATCCCCTCCGCCGTCATGTTCGGCAGCATCTCCTCCGGAGTCCACACCGGCCTACCTTGGACCACCTACCTCTTCCGCCCCAACCTCTCGCCCGTCGGTCACCTTGGCGAAAAAGGCAACGCCATCACCGGCACCCTGTCCGGCGCACCGCCCGACCACGCCATTCTCGACTGGTTTTGGATGCCCGTGTTGCAACCCTATGCCGTCAGCGAACCCTTCTCCACCGCCGGCAAGATCAACATGAACTACCGCATCGTCCCCTTCACCCACATCAAACGCGCCACCGGCCTCCACGCCGTGATGAAAAGCGAACGTCTCCTCGCCATCCCCACCAGTGCCGGCAGCACCTACAAAGACTACGCCTCCGCCACTTCCAACAACGGTTGGCGTCACTACCTCGACATCGAAAAAACCCTCATCCAGTGGGAAGATCGCTTCGATGCCGGACAATTCTTCAAAACCCCCGGCGAAATCTGCGAACAATTCCTCGTGCCCGAAGGCCAGAACATTTCCTCCGAAGACCTCAGCGGCATCCGTTCCGACATGACCGACTTCTGGGACGACCACAAACTCAGCGGCGACAACACCCTCGAACGCCCCTACGCCAACCTCTACCCCCGCCTCACCACCCGCTCCAACACCTTCCGCGTCCACTACCTCGTCCAAACCGTCCGCAAAGCCCGCACCAGCGACCCGCTCACCTACGATCCCGAAAAAGACAACATCACCGGCGAATCCCAGGGGGACGCCCTCATCGAACGCGCCATCGATCCCAACGATCCCGCCCTCAGCACCCCCGACTACGACTACCTTGGCAAAGCCAACACCGGCACCCTCAACACCGCCAGGTCCCTCGACACCCTCTACACCTGGCGAATCCGCCACCTGCGAAACTTCGGTCGGTAAAAAAACCGGACATTTCATTGCAAGAAACTCATGCCCTCGGCGTGCCCGGATCCCCTATGCCCACACCCCAAATTCAAGTCCTAAAAAGAGCTACATCTGACTCATAAACAGACGCATCCCAACGCCCTTCTTGCTACCCTTGACCAACACTCTTCCCACCATGACCACCATCGCAGCCACCCAATTTCAAGTCGACGACCTCACCGTTCAAATCCACCCCACCGTCGAGGACCTCGCCTCCACCGCCGCCCAGGCCGCCGCCGACATCCTCCAGTCCGCCATCGACGAAAACGGCAAGGCCTCCGTCATCTTCGCCACCGCCAACTCCCAGGTCGCCTTTCTCGACGCCCTGATCAGCGGTCAAGGCACCCGCTGGAACATCGATTGGTCAAAAGTCACCATGTTCCACATGGACGAATACCTCGGACTCCCCCACACCCATCCCGCCAGTTTCCGCCATTACATGATGAAAAACGTCGAACCGCGCCTTAAGCCGCGTGCCTTCCACTACCTCGAAGGCGACGCCCTCGAACCCCTCGACGCCATGCAAACCTACGCCGAACTTCTCGCCGAACACGCCCCCGACCTCTGCTGCCTCGGCATCGGCGAAAATGGCCACCTCGCCTTCAACGACCCTCCCGTCGCCGACTTCAACGACCCGCATCCCATCAAAATCGTCAAACTCGACGAACCCTGCCGCATGCAACAAGTCGGCGAGGGCCACTTCCCCCATCTCGACGCCGTCCCCCCCTACGCCCTCACCCTTACCATCCCCGCCCTCTGTGCGGCCAAACACATGCTCGCCATCGTCCCCGAAAAGCGCAAAGCCCAGGCCGTTCTCGACACCCTCACCGGCCCCATCTCCACCGCCTGCCCCGGTTCCTATCTCCGCACCCAACCCCACTGCATCCTCTTCCTCGACGAAGAATCCGCCAGCCTGCTCCCCACCGCCATGTGATCTTTTTCCCCCATCCTTTCGCCTCCCGCCTTCCATGCGACTCAACCTTCAGCCCATCGCCGCCAGCGGATTCACCACCGCCCGGCACTACCGAACCGGCGAACCCCTCCACGTGCGTTGGGAAAACCATCAACTCACCCTGGTCACCCCCGGCTACGAAGAGGCCTGTGACGACCAATGGATCGCCCCCGGCCTCTTCGACCTCCAGGTCAACGGCTACGCGGGTATCGACTTTCAAAACGACCACGCCCTCTCCCGCGAAGCCCTCCTTCACGTCGTGCGCACCCTGCGCAGCGACGGCTGTCATCGCTTCCTCCTCACGCTTATCACCACCGAGTGGCCCAGCCTCCTCCACCGCCTGCGCCGCTTTCGCGAAATCATCCACGCCGACCCCGAACTCCACGCTGCCATCCCCGGCTGGCACATCGAAGGCCCCTTCATCTCCGCCGAACCCGGCTACATCGGTGCCCACTGTCCCGAATGCGCCCGCGATGCCAATCCGCAAGACATCCGCGACCTCAAAAACCTCGTCGGCAACGATCCCCTCCTCCTCACCCTCGCCCCTGAACGCAGCGGCTCCCTCGACACCATTCGCGAAGCCGTTCGCAACGGATTCATCGTCAGCTTCGGCCACACCAACGCCACCCGCGACCAGCTCGAAGCCGCCCACCAGGCCGGAGCCAGCGCCTTCACCCACCTCGGCAACGGTTGTCCCCAACTCCTTGATCGACACGACAATCTCCTCTGGCGCGTCCTCGACAAACCCAGGCTCCACACCGGCATCATCGCCGACGGCATCCACGTCTCCCCCCAGCTCTTCCGTATCATGCACCGACTTCTCCCCGACCCGCTCGTCTGGTGGACCACCGATGCCATGGCCGCCGCCAGCGCCGAACCCGGCACCTACACCATCGGCAAAACTTCCGTCACTGTCGGCACCGATGGCATCGTCCGCCATCCCACCACCGGAGGCTTCGCCGGCTCCTCCCTCACCCCCATTGAAGCCATTCGCCGCGGCAGCCAGATGCTCGACCGACCCTGGCGCGAATGCTGGGACTTCCTCTCCACCAACCCCGCCAAAATCATGGGGCTCACCTCCGACCTCCAACCTGGTTTTCCCTCCGGCTTTCAACTCCTCCGACACGCCTCCGTCAACGAATACACACCCGTCCCATGCGTATCGCCCATCGCCTCCCATCTTGGAATGGCGCGTCCTTCCAAACGCTCTGTGAAAAAGCCGCAGCCAGCGGCGCTCATGGAGTAGAAATCGCCCCTTCTGATATCCTTCCCGACCCTCGCGAACTCACCCTCGTGCAGGCCGCCAGCCTCATCCGCACCGCCCGAACGTTCGGACTCGAAATCATCGCCTTCCATCAAATCCTCTCCCAACCCGCCTGGTTCAACCTCCTCACCCCCGATCCCCTTCTACGCCGCGACACCGACAAATTCCTCCAACACCTCATCCGAATCTGCGGTGCCCTCGACGGCCAGATCCTCATTCTCGATAGCCCCAACGCTCGTCACATCAGCCCCCGCTGGAACCGCAACGACTCCATCCAACGCGCCGCCGAACTCGTCCATCAATCCGCCGACATCGCCCACCAACACGGCATCACTATCGCCATCCAACCGATGCCCCGTTCTCAAACCCACTTCCTCAACACCGCCGCCGAAACCATCGCCTTCTGCGAGCAAGTCGACCACCCCGCCTGCCGACTCCATCTCGACCTCCCCAGCATGCACGACGAAGGCAAACCCCTCACCGACATCATTCGCGACAGCCGCGGCTGGCTCGCCCACCTCCACCTCGGCTCCTCGTCACCTCACCCACCCCAAGACGACGCCATCATTTCCGCCCTTCACGAAATCCACTATCCCCACTGGATCAGCCACAGCTCCACCAAAGAAAAATCCACAGCCGCCCAGCCACGCCAACTCCAATCCATCGCCCAACACTAATCATGCCATCATCACTCTCCCGCCGCCACCTCCTGCGCAACTCCCTCTTCGCCGGCACCGCCCTCGCCCTTCCCACCTGGTCCCGCGCCGCCGGAGCCAACAGCGACATCCGCATCGCCGTGATCGGTTTCAATTCCAAAGGCGCTGGCCACATCAAATCCCTTCTCAAAATCAAAGGCGTTCGCCTCGCGGCCCTCTGCGATGTCGATACCGACGTCATCGACAAACACGTTGAGCAGCTCAAAAAACTCAACCTCACCGTCAAGACCTACGCCGATTACCGCAAGCTCGTTGAAGATCCCGACATCGATGCTGTCGTCATTGCCACTCCGAACCACACCCACACCGTGATCGCTCTCGCCGCCCTCGCCGCAGGCAAGCATGTCTACGTGGAAAAACCCGTCTGCCACAACATCCACGAAGGAGCCCTGCTCGTCGCCGCAGGCAAAAAAGTCGAAGGCAAACTCATCCTTCAACACGGCATGCAACGTCGGTCTGATCCCGGTTGGGACGCCGCCGAAGAATATCTCAAAACCGGTGCCCTCGGCAAAACCGTCCTCTCCCGCGCCATGAACTTCCGCGCCCGTCAAAGCATCGGCCAGGTCACCTCCGCCCAAAAGCCACCCACCACCGTCGACTACGATCTCTGGTCCGGACCACGCGAAATCGTCCCCATCATGCGCGAGCAATTCCACTACGACTGGCACTGGCAATGGGCTTATGGCAACGGCGACATCGGCAACAACGGCCCCCATCAACTCGACGTCGCCCGCCGCGCCATCGGCAACCCCGCCACCCTTCCCCTCCGCGTCATGAGCTTCGGCCACCGCTGGGGATACACCGACAACGGCGAGACCCCCAACAACCAGTTCGCCCTCTACGATTACGGCAACGACACACCGCCCATCCTCTTTGACAATCGCGGCCTTCCGCGCGCAGACATGAACTGGCAAAAAGGCTGGGAACCCGCCTACAAAGGCGTTCGCATCGGCAACATCTATCATTGTGAAGGCGGTTACATCGCCGAATCCAAAGCCTACGACAACCAGGGCAAATGGAACGGCGTCAAATTCCCCATCAACGACGGAGCCGATCACATGAACCACTTCATCTCCTCGATTCAGACCGGCAAACGCGTTCACGAAAATCTCCACATCAACCACGGCTTCCAGGCCGCCGCCCTCGCCCACATGGCCAACATCAGCTATCGCGTCGGCAAACAAATTCCCGTCGACCAAATCCGCGAACGCATCACCAACGACACCCTCATCCTCGAAACCTTCAACGACTTCACCGCCAACCTTGAAGCCAACCAAATCAACCTCGCCACCACCCCGCCCATCCTCGGCCCCTGGCTCACGTTCAATCCCGACACCCTAAAATTCGAAGGCGAGTTCGCCCCCGAAGCCAACTCCATCGCCGAATCCGACACCTACCGCAAAGGCTTCGAACTTACTCAGGTCTAACTCAACCCCAATAAAAAAACCTCCTCTAACTCCGACCCAACTTATCATGCCACGCTTCCTCGCCATCCTCCTCCTCTTCTTCACTTCGTTACCCCTATCCGCCGCCGATCCCATCCGCGCCGGCATCATCGGCCTCGACACCTCCCACGCCGTGGCCTTCACCACCACCCTCAACCAAGGCCCCAAGAAACCCGAAGACGCCCCGAAATTCGCCGGCGTCAAAGTCATCGCCGCCTATCCCCAAGGCAGCAAAGACATTCCCTCCAGCATCGAACGCGTTCCCGAATACACCGAGAAACTCAAAGCCATGGGCGTGACCATCGTCGACTCCATCGAAGCCCTTCTCCCGCTTGTCGATGTCATCTTCCTAGAAAGCAACGACGGCCGCGTCCATCTTGAACAAATCCGCCCCGTCCTCAAAGCAGGCAAGCCCGTCTTCATCGACAAACCCGTCGGCGGTTCCCTCGCCGATGTCCTCACCATCTACGCCGAAGCCAAACAAGCTGGCGTTCCCATCTTCTCCTCCTCATCCCTGCGCTACGGCAAAAACACCCAACTCGTCCGAAACGGTTCCATCGGCCTTCCGAAAACCGCCTTCACCCACAGCCCCGCAAAAATCGAACCCACCCATCCCGACCTCTTCTGGTATGGCATCCATGGGGTCGAATCCCTCGTCACCACCATGGGTCCCGGCTGTCTGTCCGTCAAACGCGGCACCACCCCCGACGGACTCATCCAGGTCACCGGCACCTGGCCCGACCACCGCACCGGGACTTTCATGGAATCCAACACCAGCGACCGCAAAGGTTACGGCGGAAAAGCCACCAGCGTCAATGGCGAAGCCCCTGTCGGCGGCTTTGACACCTATGATCCCCTTCTCGTCGAAATCGTCAAATTCTTCAAAACCCGCAAGTCCCCCGTCTCCGACGAAGAAACCATCGAAATCTACGCCTTCATGGAAGCCGCCGACGAAAGCAAACGTCAGAATGGCGCCGAAGTCACCCTCCAAAGCGTCATCGAAAAAGCCACAGTATCATTGGCCAAATAGCTCCGACTTTCAGTGCATCATCAGTTCAGTTCAGTGTTGTCTATTCAAGGGTAACAAAGCACCGGCATCCGTCGGTGCTTTGTTATTTATCATCGTCACTCGCAGCAATCTCCCGACCGCGCAGCACATCACGACCAATCTGCTCCTTCAACTCCTCCACTCCACTAAACTTCTGCTCATCCCGCAGCTTCTCCACAAACGCCACCTCCATCAGCTTCCCGTAATAATCCCCGCTGACATCCAGCAGATGGACCTCCAGACTACGATCCACGCCACCCACTGTCGGACGATTCCCCAAGTTCGCCACCCCCGCATACTCGATCCCGTCCATCCACGCACGAACCGCATAAACGCCGGTCGGTGGTAACTGCTCATTCTCCACCGCCACATTGGCCGTTGGAAATCCCAATTGCCGTCCCAACTGCCGACCATGCACCACCTCCCCCAACACCGAGTAATCCCGTCCCAGCAATCGCTTCGCCCCCGCAAAATCACCCGCCTTCACCGCTTCCCGAATCCTCGTGCTGCTCACCACCGCACCATCCACCTTCACTTCAGGCACCCCATAAACCCCAAAATCGTGCTCGCTGCCCAGTTCCATCAGTCGATGAATATTCCCCGCCCCGCCTTTGCCAAAACTCCACGAATAACCCACCGACACAAAACCCAAAGGCTGGCACGCCTTCACCAATCGCTCAACAAACTGCCCCGCATCGGTGCGCGACATTGCTTCGTCGAACGGACACACCACCACACAGCCGACGCCGATCCGCTCCAGCAACATCAGCTTGTGCCGCGTGCTGCATAACAATCCCGGCGCATCATTCGGACGCAACACCCGCATCGGATGCGGATCAAAAGTCATCACCACCCCCGTGCCATGATGCTGCTCCGCATGTTCCAGCGCCGCACCAATCACCTCCCGATGCCCCCGATGCACCCCGTCAAATACCCCAATCGCCAAGGCCACCGGACCATGAATCCGTGACAACTCTTCAATGGACGAAAGCACTTGCATGGCAGGAATCAAAAACCATCACCCGCACTTCATCAAGCCCCTTCAAGCTCCACGCAACTTCGAAACATCATACAACGACAGCATCGCCGCCTCCACTTCCTCACGACGTCCCTCCTTCAACATCTCAAAAGTCGCGAACTTTCCTGGCTCCAGCTTGAAACTGCCCGAACGCGTCCGGCGCAAAGAACTCAAATGCGCCGCACAGCCAAGCTTCTGACCAATGTCATGCGCATAGGTGCGCACATAAAATCCTTTGGTGCAAACTACCCTGAAATCAATCTCCGGCAGCTCAATCCTGGTGATCTCGTGATCAAACACATGCACCAACCTCGGCTCACGCTCCACCACCTTGCCCTGACGCGCCAGCTTATACAGCGGCACCCCGTCTTTCTTGATCGCCGAAACCATCGGCGGCAGTTGATAAAAATCCCCACGGAAACCATCAAAGACCTCCTTGATCTGCTCATCCGTAAACGCCGGCACCGGATGCTCCTCAATCACTTCACCTTCTTTGTCCTGAGTCGAAGTCGCCGTGCCCAAAGTCGCCGTGCCGATGTATTCCTTGTCTTCGCTCATCAACAAATCCGACATGCGCGTCGCTTTGCCGATCACCAAAATCAACATGCCGGTCGCCATCGGATCCAGTGTCCCACAATGACCAATTTTTTTCGTGTTCAGGCAGCGTCGTGCCACCGCCACCACATCATGCGAAGTCATTCCGGGGGACTTGTCCACCAACAACACACCATCAACCGATTCGTTTAATTTCATCTTCAAGTGCTTCTAAAAATCTCTGTTCCGCCACCGCCAATGGACCCGCCATTCGCGCTCCTGACGCCATGCGATGTCCCCCGCCACCAAACACCAAACAAACCTTCGACACATCCAGTCGTTCATCCTTGCTGCGCACACTGACGCGCACCCGACCATCCGCCATCTCCTCAAAAATCACCGGACTGATCACCCCATCAATTCCCCGCAACATGTCGATCAAACCTTCGGTATCGCCTGGCTGCGTTCCGATCTCCGACTGCAACTCATGCGACATCGCCCAACTCGCGATGCGATTACCAGCGCTCAATTTCATCTCGTTCAACAACGCCTTCTGCAACAACAAACGCCGCAGCGGAAACGTGTTGTAAAGCTTTTGGCAAAGCTCCCAAAACTGGCTCCCCGCCTCCATCATTTCGGCAATGATCCGGTGCGTGTGCGCCGTCGTGCTGCTGAACTGAAACGATCCCGTATCCGTGCTGATCGCCGTATACAAATGATCCCGCACCACCGCATCCATCGGCAACCCCTGTGACTTCAAAAAATCAAAGATGATCTGCCCCGTCGCCGGCGACGTCATCTCGATGTAATTCAAATGCCCGTATCGCGGATTGGTGCCGTGATGATCCATGTTCACCAACACCTTCGCGCCTGCGAAAACCCGGTTCACGTTGTCGCCCAACCGATCCTTCACCGCCGTGTCCAAAGCCACCGCCACATCAAGATTCTCAATGGATTCCGGCGGCTGCTCCACCAATCCGACCTCCGGCAAAAACGCCAGATTGAGCGGCACCTTGTCTTCGCTCAAAATCCTCACCTTCTTGCCCGCCAGCATCAGACTATGCCCCAAGGCCACGATGGACCCAATCGCGTCTCCATCGGGCCGCACATGACCCGCAATCGCGATGGTTTCGGCATTGCGCAAAACTTCGCCGATATGAT
This sequence comes from Phragmitibacter flavus, assembly GCF_005780165.1. Classification (NCBI taxonomy): domain Bacteria; kingdom Pseudomonadati; phylum Verrucomicrobiota; class Verrucomicrobiia; order Verrucomicrobiales; family Verrucomicrobiaceae; genus Phragmitibacter; species Phragmitibacter flavus. The sequence goes on from NZ_VAUV01000022.1 coordinate 19,504, forward strand.
CAAAGCTGTCGTTCATCGCCATCGACATCAGCTTTTTTTGTCATCACCTTTCTCGACATCATCGTCGTCGTCCATCACCCGGCTGTCGTCATACTCACCCTCGGGCAACGGCTCAGGAAGGTTCTCAATCGCATGCAAAATCTTCACCCCACGCTCAATCGAGTTGTCATACTTGAAATGCAAGGTCGGTGAGTTTTTGAGAATCACCCGCTTGAACAACTCGCGCTGCAAGGTCACGCGCATGTCGTTCAATTTGTAAACCGCTTCGCGCGGATCACCCTCGCCACCCAGCACCCCCACAAAAATGAAGCACTGCTTCAAATCGGGCGTGATGTCCACATCGTGAATCGTCACCAAGGCACCTGGAAAAGTCACATGCCTTTCCATGATGGTTCCCAACTCACGGCGGATAAGTTCTTTGACCCGAAGAAGGCGGTGATTCATGGATGTTTTAAATTCAAGTTCACAGAGTCGGCTCAGCCCGGGTCCATAAAATGTGAACCCCAAACCTTGCCGCTCCATCCACTACTTACAGCGTCTGCGCCATCTTCTCGAGCTCGTAACACTCGATGATGTCTTCTTCCTGATACTCGTGATAATTGGCAACGCGGATACCGCACTCCAGGCCATTGCGGACCTCAGGCACTTCCTCGTGGAAACGACGCAGGGTATCCATGTGACCATCGAACACCGGCTGACCATCGCGGATCACACGGGCTCTCGCCTTGCGATCAATACGACCATCCGTCACCGCACAACCAGCCACACGACCGCGGGTAAGCTTGAACACCACCTTCACCCGTGCATGACCCAGCACCTTCTCGCGCGTCAACGGATCAAGCAGACCAAGCATGGCCTCTTTCACCTGGTCGAACAATTCGTAGATGATGCTGTAAAGTTTCACCTGAACGCCTTCACGCTTGGCCGTGGCCACCGCGTTGTTTTCGACCTTCACGTTGAAACCAATGACGATCGCATCCGAAGCACTTGCCAAAAGAATGTCGCCTTCAGAAATCGGACCTGCCGCGCTGTGCAGAATTTGCACCTTCGCCTTCTCGCTCTTGATGTTGAGCAACTCTTTGGTGATCGCTTCCAGCGAACCCTGCACATCCGTTTTAAGGACAATTTTAAGCGCCTTTTTCTCACCATCGGAAATGCCAGCAAACAATGCTTCCAAACGACTGCGACTTGGAGCAAGAAGCTTCGTCTGACGAATCTCCTCCTGCCTCTCCTCGCTCAAACGCTTGGCGGCACGCTCGTTTTCCATCTCGACGACTTCATCGCCAACACGAGGCAGACCACTGAAACCGACCACCTCTGCAGGCATGCCAGGTTTCACTTCTTTGATCGACTGACCGAAGTCATTGATCAGATTTTTTACCTTGCCCCAGTAAGGACCGCAGATGAAAGGCTCGCCCACTTTGAGCGTGCCGTTTTGCACGATCACTGTGGCGGTTGGTCCACGACCCGGATCCATGCGTGATTCAATCACCGTCGCACGCATCGGTGCCTTCGGATCCGCACGCAGATCAAGCACTTCCGCTTGCAGAGACATCGTCTCCAAAAAGTTTTCCATCCCGATGCCCTTGGTCGCAGAGACCTCAAGCACTTCCGTCTCGCCACCCCACTCGACCGGCATCAAACCTGCGTCCTGCAGCTGCTGCTTGATTCGCATCGGATTCGCACCTGGCAGATCGCTCTTGTTGATGGCGCACATGATCGTCACTCCCGCCGCTTTCGCGTGGTTCAAAGCTTCCACCGTCTGCGGTTTGAAACCGTCATCGGCCGCAACCACCAACACCACGATGTCCGTCACACTCGCACCACGGGCACGCATCTCAGAGAACGCGGCGTGACCTGGAGTATCAATGAAAGTTACCGGACGGCCTTGGAAAGTAATGCTGTAAGCACCAATGTGCTGGGTGATGCCACCCGCTTCGCCCTTCACGACCGAAGTCTTGCGAACTGCATCCAGAAGCGAAGTTTTGCCATGGTCAACGTGACCCATGAAAGTGATGATCGGCGCACGCAGCTCAAAGGTGTCCTGCTCTTCAACCGTTTCAGGCTTCGGCGGCGGTGGCGGCTCTTCATACTTCTCTTCAACCTTGTGAACGCCCGCGCCTTTTTCGCGCTTCTCTTTCTCAAAGATGAAACCGTGTTTCTCGCAAATTTTTGCGGCGATCTCGGGCTCGATGGCCGTGTCGGTCTTCGCGAACACCTTGAACTCAATCAGATCTTTGATCACCAAAAACACCTTCAAGCCCATCTTCTCAGACAGTTCCTTGACGATGATCGGTGGCTTGAGATGGATGATCTTGCTGTCGACTTCCTCTTCGGCCTGAACGGTGCCATCAGCGGATGCCACTTCAGTCGCATCGGCCACCACCGGAGCAGGCACAGGTGCTGGCGGAGGTGTTGGCTCTTCTTCCTGACGCAGCAACGAAATCGGAGTCAGCACGCTGCCGATCGGAGCAGTAATCTGTCCCACCGCACGCGGCTTTTTACGACCTTCCTGGCGACGCTCCGTCTCCTCAAAAAGGGAAAGTGCACTGGCTTTTTCCTCATCGAGCGTCTTTTTGGGAGGCTCAATAGGGGCCACTGGTTTCGAAGGATCCACCTTGGGTTTCGATGCTCCAAGTGGCGCAAAATTGGAGGCTGGCTTCAAATCGCCATTGCGGCGTTTCGGCTTGGCAGTCTTGTCGTCATCAATCAACGAAAGTGTTTCACCGGCCTTGGCTCCCTTCTGTTGACGCGAGGCCGCCTGACCGTCCTCTGGGGAGGCTGAGGGGCTGCGTTTGGTAGTTTTGGGAGTCGAGGTTTTGGTAGCCATGTAATAGGACGACGGGTTCAGAGCAGAAATAATTAATGAGAGGGACTAGGGGTGGATAAAACGTGTGAAAGAGAAGAATAAATCAGGTGAATAGCGACGACTGGAAACCGCCGACGGTCTATTAAACCGCCGCCGACCCCGACGTTTTGGCAGCCACCTTGTCGACGATCGCACGAGCAAGCTCCAGATCACCATCAAGCATCTCAGCCAGGTCTTCCGCATCAGCAGTGGCCAGCACCGACAGGTCGGGAATACCGTTGTCCACCAATTTGCGGGCGACATCTTCGCTCACATCCAGGGATTTTGCAAGCTGATGCACTGCGACGTCCACGTGTCCTTCGAACACTTTGACCGCATGCTCATCTTTCTCGATCACCAAATCATAACCAATCAACCGCGAGGTCAGCCGGGCATTTTGGCCTTTACGACCGATGGCCTTGGACAATTCCTCTTCGCTCACCGTCAAATGCACGCGCTTGTGCTCTTCATCCACATGAATGGAGAGAATTTTGATGGGCTTTAGCGCTTCCTTGGTGAACTCCGAAACGTCTTTGCTCCAGCGGATGATGTCGACCTTCTCGTTGTTGAGCTCACGGACAATGTTCTTCACCCGCGCTCCACGCAGGCCCACGCAGGCACCCACCGGATCGACTTTGTCGTCGGCGCTGTTCACCGCGACCTTGGTCCGGTAACCCGCTTCACGGGCGATGCTGACAATCTCCACCGTGCGGTCGGAGATTTCGCTTACTTCAAACTCAAACAGACGGCGAACAAAGTTCGGATGACTCCGGGACAGGATGATCTCCGGACCACGCGAAGTGCTTTTCTCCACCGCTTTGACGTAAAAACGCATGCGGTCGCCCGAGGTGTAGTCTTCGGTCGGCACCCGCTCACGCGAGGTCATCACGCCTTCAAATTTGCCGAGGTCCACCACCACATCCGACTTGTCGAAACGGCGAATCGTGCCGTTCACCACATCGCCGGTGCGATCCTTAAATTCTTCGTAAAGATTGGCTTTTTCAGCCTCACGCAGACGCTGCATCCAGGTTTGCTTGGCCGTCTGGGCCGCAATACGACCAAAATCTTTGGGCGTGACTTCGATGTCAATCTCGTCGCCAATTTGCGCATCTGGCTTCAGCTTGCGGGCATTTTTGATGGAAAGCTCCTCAAACGGATTTTGCGGTTTGCCTTCGACTGCAAGAAGTTTTGCATAGGCCTTGATCGCCCCTTTTTCAGGATCAATTTCGATACGCAATTCACGCGCCGGGCCGATGCTGCGCTTCGATGCCGCCAGCAATGCACTCTGGAGGGCGTCGACCATTTTCTCACGGTCGATGCCTTTCTCCTTCTCGTAATATTCAAAAAGGGCTTTTAGTTCGCTAATCATAACCTTGTAGGGCTGCCTCACTGGAACGAAAAAGAGCGGGACAAGTCCCACTCTCAAGCCAGGAGATTCGGTCTCAAGTCATTCGCCCAGTAAAGGAACGCTTAACCTAAGACAGCCAGCGCCAGCCGCAAGCAATTTCTCCTTTCAGAAGAAACTAGCGACGATTCCAGTCGCTGAACACTTGCCTGACCGGGAGGTAATATTTGCTAATAAATCTTTTGCCCCGCCGCCACCCGGCGCCCCTCCCGTTCATGCGCCCGCATCACCTCCAGCCGTAACGCCTCGTGCAGGTCCGCCTGCAACATGAAACCATTTGCCTTCACTACTTCACACGCCCTCAAACTCGCCGCCGAGGCCCTCTTAAGCACCTCCCTCCCTCCGCCCCGACGCCATTCTTCCAGCGCCTCTCGCGCCTCCAACGCCTCCAACAACCCCAACTGCTGCACCAACGGAATCCGCTCCAACCGCTCCACCACCGCCTCCCGTCCCAGTCGATATTCCTCCAACTCCCCGCTCTCCACCAAAAAACGCCAGTAGGTCACCAGCAACAACGGCGGCAACACCCACCCATCCAGCCCACCATAATTGCGGATCGCGTAGTCAAACAAACGCCTGGCCCGCTCCCGTCTCCCCTCCGCAAACACGCAATAAGCCAGATGACACACCGGTGCCAGCAACACATGCGGCGGTGCATCCGTGAAACTCCCCACCCAACGCGCCACATTCGCCACCGGCGTCAAAATTCGCCGCGCCTCGGCATACCGACCCTGCGCCATGCAAACGTAACCCAAAACCGCCGCCGCCTGCATCGCATGCTGCGGTCGCGCACGTCGTAACGACCGGCTCAACGCCCGTCGCAACACTCGTTCCCCTTCCTCAACCCGGTTGATCATCGACAACCCAAAACCCGCCGAAGCCTGCGCAATCGGATGCGCCTCCGTCGGTAAATCCGGATGCAACCTCTCCCACGGCACCTCCCAAAACGACGCCCAGGCCCGCAGACAAAGGTGAAACTCCCCCAAATGCCCCGTCATGTGATACTCCCTCCCCCCACGCATGATCCGCCGCCACGCCAACTCCTGCCAGCACTCCGCCAGCCGTCCCGCCTCCCGCGCATGACGAAACGCCCTCAACAACGCCTCATACTCTTCACGCCTCACCGGATGCTCCGGAATCGACTGATCCCCACGGATCTTCTCATACATCCACAAATGCGCCTGCCGGTAAGCCTCCGGCTGCCGTCTTCGAAAACTCTCGCCAAAATGCTCTGCCACCAACGCATGACACTGAATCAACTCCCCCCAACTGATCAACCCCGCCTCGTTCAACTCCCCCAACGCCCCACGAACCATCGCCGACGACCCAATCCCATCCGTGATCCCCGGCAGCTTCGGCCCGTCAAAAATGAAATCACAAAACCCATCAAAACTCACCCCATGATCAAAAACACTCAACAACCACAACATCACCCCGCCCATCATCCCCTGCATCTGCTCCTCATACCCCTCCATCACCCTCCTCGCATGATCCACCCCCGGCACATCCGCAATGGCCAGCAACGCATCATTCTCCACCGCCGCCCCGGCCCTCCCCCCATAAGCCCGATGCAAATACCCCCCCAGCAACCGCAACGTCAGCGGGTGTCCGCCCCCCCCCCGCACCACCCCCGCCATCTCCCGCCCCCCCCCGCTCCCCCCCATCCGGTTCAACAACACCCCCCCCGCCTCAGCATCCAGCGGCCCCAACTTCAACGTCCTCACCCCACCCAAATCCGGCAAAGCCAACCGCGAGACCAACACACAATTCAATGTCGAACACCGCACCGCCTCATGCAAAAAACCCCGCACCGCCGGATCATGCGGCTCCCCCATCCCCGCCCCACGCGCCTGCTGCAAGCCCTCCAACCCATCCAACAACACCAAAGTCGACCGCATCGCCGCCGCCCGCGCCGCCATCACCCCACGCTGAAACGCACTCCCATCCGGCATCTCCACCCCACAAAAATTCATCAACGCCTCAAAACACGCGTCCGCCGACATCGTCTGGTCCTGCGCATGACTCTGCTCTGCAAACGACCACCCAAAAACCCGCTCATACCTCAGCCTGCCCTCCCGCAGCCGCCGCTCCAGCCAATGCCCCAACAACACCGTCTTCCCCCCACCCCCAACCCCCACCACCTGCAACACCGGCCCCCGATCCAGCTCCGCATCCAACAATTTCAACTCCTCCTCCCTCCCCACAAACAAACCACCCGTCATCGGAAAATGCCCCAACTCCAACTCCGGAGCCGCCATCCCCCCAGCATCCCCCGCCTGCCACTTCGGCCACAACCCCGACCACTCCGCCACCATCCCACGCAACGCGTCAACCCCCAACACATCCCCATCCAAAAAACGCAACCTCACCGCCCCCGCCGGCAAACGCTCCCCCGCCACACACACCCGCCGCTTCACCTTGCCCCGCTCACTCCGACCCGCATTCACCACCTCCAACAGACTCTTCAAATGGCACAACCCATCCTCCTCCGTAAACGGGGCCGCCGCCGAACTTCGCTCCGGATGCTCCCATAAATAAAACAAGGTCTGCGCCGGACTCGACTCGTCCCCCTCAATCCAACTCCCTTCCTCCGCATTCAATACATAGCGCGCCAGCAACAAACACAACGCTTTCAACGACTTCGTCCACGCAAACGACCTCCCCGCCCGGGCAAAACGATCCCCGCGGAAACATTCCTGCACCCCCGCCCCTGATCGAGGTCGGAACCTCACACGCTCAAGGGTCCATCCCCTCGCGTCCTGCAAAAACTCCAACTCGAGCTGCGCCCCCTCCATTAGCGCTCACTATGAACAAACAAGACCCTCGATCAAGCACAAGTGAACTGCCCCGGAAAACAATCACGGAAGACACCATGGGGAAAAAAACTAGCCTTCCCAAGTCTGCCGACACCTCACAAACCTCCCGGCTCATTTCGCCAACAATACCATCAACCAGTCAACCATCACCACATGTCCACCAAAACTCATCCTCAAGACTCCACCCTCCGCCGGGTTTCATTCCTCATCGCCGCAATCACCTGGCTTTCCAGCCCGTCCTTGAGTCACTCAAAAAATGCCGGCAAAAACGATACCATCCCCTCCACCGGGTCAAGCTCCGGATCATCCGCCCCCACCGGCTCCCCCAACACCCAGCCAACCCAATACAACACCTTTATCCCAAGCATCCACGGCTTGAATTTTATCAACTCATTCAACACCAGCCACTTCGCCGACAAATTGAACATGGACCGCTGGCGCGAAAAATTCGACGATAAACTGCTGAAACTCGTGCCGGACGAGATCGCCTTCGCAAGAGGCTATGGCCTCTGTGGCGGGATGTCCTTCGTTGCCCTCGACTTCTTTCACGCCAAACGTCCCATACCCACAGACACAGCGGTCCCCGCCCCCGAAACCCCCTTGTTTAAATACATCTTCGCCCGCCAGCTCGACTCCTTTGGCACCGGCTATGCCGAAACCTCCAAGTTCAGGTTCCGCATGGAATATCAGGACGAGGCCGTCGAATACATGACAGGCACCGAGGAACTCCCCAACATCCTCAGCAAAACCACGCCACAAAACCCCGTCGTGATCGGCATGGTCAACGTCGACAGAGAGGGCAAACCCTGGGACAACCACCAGGTCGTCGCCCACAAGGTGACCCGCATCAACGCCACCACCTCCCACGTCTGGCTATACGATCCGAACTATCCCAATCACGACAACATCTATTTCGAAATCAAAACCCGCAGCGTCGTCTTCAAAGATCTGCCCCTCGGAGTCCGCACCCTCATCCAGACCCGCAAAGTGACGGGCAGAAACGCCAACGTCACCCTCGCAAAAGTCCTCCAAAAATGGACCGACCCAACCTCCAACACCAGCGGCACCATCAAACCCGTCCGTGGCATTTTTATCATGCCCTACACCAAAAAAAACCCTCCTTCCTTGTGAGCCATAGCCCCCTTTCCCCACCAACATTCCTCATCCAAGCACCCACAGCATCCGCCCCCCAATTCATCCATCCCATGAAGCATCTTCCTCTCCTCATGGCTGCCGCCACCCTCCTTCTCCCCTCATGTGGCGAGAAACCCGACCGCACCGCCACAACCGCCAGCGCCTCCAGTGGCCCTGACAGCAGCAGCCCCTCCAAAACCTCCTCCAACCAAAGCCACCTGGAAAAACTGCTCACCCGGCACCTGGGTGCCACCGACTTCAAGACCACCATCCATCAACCCGAAGTCACCCACCTCACCTGCACCATGCCAGACGGCGAAAAACGCACCTGGGTCCTCAGCATCATCACCCACCCCGGGCAGGTCGGCACCTACACTCAAATGGTGGGAAAAAATCGCGCCACCCCGGGTTTTGAACGTGACCTCGAACAAGGCGCCTTCTGGGGTCACAACGGAGAACCCACCCTCACCGTCATCTCACGCAACGACCTCGCCTTCGTCCTTGCCAATCACACCTCATTACCCTTCCACCAACTGGCCGCCGCCATCACCAATCCCGAAATCGGCGGCAAATGGCGCTCCGACGCCGCCAAAATCGCCATCCCGCTGGCCGATCATCTCCGCAAAACCTTTCCTTCAAAAAACTGAAACCGTTCACTGATGAACACACCGATCGTGGAGTGACTCACTCTGCCCTACGCCCGCCCGCCGAAACAACCTCTGCCCGCGCAGCCATGCGATGACTCACCAGCCTCTCTCTCCTCGCCGCCACCATCATCCCCGCCACCGCCCGCACCCCCTGTCAATCTCATCGACTTCAAAATCCACCCCTCCGAAATAACACCTGAATGCAACTCAGCGCCCCCCAAAACCACGGAGAGCGAGACAAATCCCACTCTTATCCTTCCCCAGCCATGAAAAACACCGCCCTGGCCACACTCAGCGCCCTGCTCTTCACTTTCGCCACCGCCGCCCACGCCGGATCCGTCACCCTACCCGACATCGAAGGCGTGCTAAAATCCAACCCCCGCTTCATTGCCATCCTCGACACCCTCGGATTCGAACAAAACGGCACCAGCAACCGCCTCGGCCGCCACTACGGCACCGTTGGCGGCGCACGCGTCGGCCCCTACACCTTCAAAGCCCGCGCCAATCAGGCCAGCGGACCCACCGTCTTCAACGTCATCCTCCACACCAACTGGCATCTCGAAGACAACGACGGCAACACCTTCATAGGCGACCCCCCCGAACCCCCGTCCGACAACCGCCCCCTGCACATCCGGGAACGGCTCACCCGCATTGAAATCAACGACAACACCACTCCCCCCAACACCCCTGCCGGAAAACCACGCCAACCCTCCCGCCACGACCCCAAACCCCCCGGCCGCACCCCCGACCAAGATCAGTCCTCAACCAATACCGAACCCAACATGCCCCACCAGCCCCCCGCCGGTCCATCACCAAACCACAACAACACCACCGGCTCCACCACCCTCAGCGGCACTTTCGCCCAAGGCGATTACCTCTACGCTGCCGAGTATTATTGCGACAACTACCTCGTCAAACTCAAGGCTGGCGACACCCTGCAAGCCACCCTCAGCAGCGTCGACGCAATCCCGGAGATCATGACCAGAAAGAACCAATGGACCGGCAGCAAAGGTCCACGCCACAGCCCCCAAATCCCCGGCGAACCCGCCCAGATCACCTACACCGCCGAAGCCGAAGACGCCCTCATCCTCCTCATAACCAACAAAAACAAACACACCCCCGGCACCTACCAGCTGGCCATCACCATCAACGGCCAACCCCTCACCCCCCCAAACCCGCTCCCCGCCCCCCACACCGACAAACGCATCATCCCCCTGAACTGATTCGAAAAACACCAAAAAATACCCATGCCCATCGACCAGATCCTCATCATCGGCCTCATCGCCCTCGCCTCCATTGCCACCCCCATGCTCATCAAAGCTTTTGGCAAAGGCCGTCAGCAGGCCGCCGACATCCTCGGCTTGCAGCTCGACGAAAAAATCACCGCCCCCCCCGACCCCAACAGGCCCGACGAGGTCCCGCTCATGACCGGCCATCTCCACGGCCTCCCCGCCACCGTGTTCGTCTCCGTAACAAACCGCCGCGTCGGCGTCAACGTCGGCCGCGAACGCAACACCATCGGCCAGGCCAAAACCCACCTTGCCCTCGCCCTACCCCATCCCTCCCCCCTCACCCTCACCATTTCCCCCATTCTCAACGCCACCCTCTATCGCGAGCCCGCCCCCACCGACCCCGTTGTTCCCACCAACGACACCACCTTTGACCAGGCATTCCTCCTCAGCAGCAACAACCCTGAGACTGCCCTCAACCTCATTGACGCCCCCTTCCGCCAGCAACTCATCGACCTCCGCCGCTCACTCCTCCCCAGCGCCCCCAACAACGCCGTCGGTCACGCCACCGCCAGCCTCCTCATGGGCCGCCTCACGCTCGAACCCGACCGCCTCCGCTACACCTTGCGCGGCACCCCCAACGCCAAAATCGCCAACCACCTCCAGGCCGCCTCAATGCTCATGGCCCAGCTCATCAAAAAACTCTAACGACCGGCCTCATGAACCACCTTGGCCTAAGCTGTTCAACCGCAGCCATTGACATCAAAACCACCATCACCATGAAATCACTCGCGGTCATCCTCCTCGCCGGCATCTGCCTCCTCCCCTCCCTGCTCCCCGGCCAAACAACCGACAATCCCACCCCCTGGAACGGCACCTGGACAACCAAATATGGCCAGCTCCGCCTCATCCAGGACGGACGCCGCGTCTACGGTGACTACCATGACGCCGGTTACATCGAAGCCCGCACCGCCGCCACCAACCCCAACATCCTGCGCGGCACCTTCCAACGCAAAGACGGCCAATGGGGCCTCTTCCAGTTCAATCTTGCCAGGAACCAACGGCACTTTTCTGGCGCATGGAACTACAATACCGTGCCGGACGCCAATGCCGAGAAGTGGACCGGCGAAAAAACCACCGACATACCCGGCCCCATCGTCAACGCCGTCGGCAAAAAACTCTACTGGGCCAAACCCTACGAAAACCGCTTCCCCGAAGACATCGCCAAATGGGTCAGTTCCAGCGACACCCCACCCCGTCCCGATCCCCCCAAACCCACCCCCATGCCCAACCCCCTCGTCGACGACCGCAACCCCCGCCCCAAACCCAAACCCCTCGAAAATGCCGTCGTCCGCGTCCGCCTCTACGGCATCCAGGGCAAATTTTCCCGCGGCTTGGGAAACCTCGGCGTATGGGTCTCACACGACCTCAGCGGTAGCTTCTACACCAACGCCTCACTTGTCGACAAAAACGGCAACCGCACCCGGCTCCTGGAAATGAATGGAGTTCCAGAAATGATCTGGAAACGCGATGCCCACAATCCCCACAAAGCCTTCGCCAGAGATACACGCAAAAAATACGTTGGTGGGGCCGACCCTCAAAAAACCAACCCGCCCCCTGCCATCGTCCGCAGCATGGCTGAATGGGAACGCAAAAACGACGCCGTCCTCGACTATTTCTGGAACAACCTGTTCGACCCCGCCCTGGAGGTTCGCTTCAACGTCCCGCTCGATGAGCTCAACCACCCGGACAACCAGCTTCGCGTCCAGCTCTCCGGATTTCTTTTCGAAGTCAATGCCCGCAAAAAAGAAGAAGCCCGTGGCCGCGCCGAAGTCGTCTGGCTGTTCCAAAAAGATCCCATGAAAAGCTCCGGCGACTTCAAAACCATGGTCTGGAAACCCAGCCGCGGCGACTCTGGCGTCGAATGGTTCGTCCACGCCGCCGCCTCATTCTCCTACCCTGGCCATTAACTCATAAATTCACCCACCCACCCATCTCCCCTCCATCCCATGAAACCATCCCGACTCCTCTTCATCCCCGCCCTGCTCTGCCTCCTCACCCCCTTCCTCAGCGCCCAGGACCAGGACCATGACCCATCCACCCCCTGGACCGGCAACTGGAACTCCACCTACGGCCAGCTCCGCCTCACCCAGGAAGGCGACCGCGTCTACGGCGACTACAGCAATCGCGGACACTTCGAAGCCCGCACCCGCGAAGACCTCCCCGGCGTCCTGCGCGGCACCTTCCAACGCAACGACGGCAAATGGGGCTTCATCCAATTCATCCTCTCAGAAACCAAAGACAGCTTCAGCGGAGCCTGGGCCTACGAAAAATTTCCGGCCGAAGGCACCGTCAACTGGCGCGCCACCCGAACCAGCCTCACCCCCGACCCCATCGTCAACGCCGTCAACAGAGACCACTACTGGGCCGACCCCTACGCCGAAATCGACTCCCCACCAGACCAAATCATGAACTGGATCAGCGGCCCAAAAACCGACACCGACACCATGCAAAAGGACAGCCCCCCCATGCAAAAGGACGCCCCAGCTGACCAGGATACCCCTGCCCCCGACACCGATGTCGACGGCGCCTATGCCGACCACTTCCAAACCCCCGAAAAACTCGCCGCCGCCATCTTCACCCCCTACACCGGCGACGGCAACCCCGTCATCCCCCCGCCCGTCAGTTCAGCTGCCCTCCCCGACGCCCCCACCGGTTACCTCCACCTCGATGGCCCACTCGCCAACGCCGTCCAATCCTACTTTGAGGCAATCGACGAAAAACCCGAACTCGCCATCGGCTTCGACCCCCTCATCGACGGCCAGGACTACGACATCACCGACTTCAAAATCCACCCCGCCGAAGTCAGTGAAACCCCCAGCGGACGCCGCCCCGGACTCGTCGTCGTCACCTTCAAAAACCTCGGTGAACCCCGCGAAATCTGGCTCGGCGTCGAAGACGTCGGCGGCGAACGCCCCTGGAAACTCACCGCCATCCGCGCCGAAAAAGGCCACGAAGGCCGCAAATACGACCTCTATCAAGTGCTCGAAAACGCCGCCTACGCCGACGACCAGGCCTCCACCCAACCCGCCAGCCCCGACTTCAGCGCAGACAAATCGGAGCGCGCCGACCTGCTCCTCCACTTTGTCAAAATGAACGACCCCGCCCTCGCCGGCCGGCTCAAGAGCGAATTCGAACCCCTCGGTCACCTCCACCAGGAAGGCCGAGTCGTCCGCCGCTGCGGCGAATATGGCGATACCCCCATCGGCAACAGCGCCGTGCCCCCCTTCATCACCCTCTGGCGAAAAAAACAACCCCAACCAGGCGAACCCACCATCTTCGAACTCCAGCTCCATGGAGAGACCCTGCTGCTCGACGAACGCGGAAAACCTCTCGTCGTCAACGACCCCAACCTCGGCAGCTTCAATACCAAACCCGTCATCACAGAAGTCCGTTTCGAACCCACTCCAGAAATTGCGACCATTGCACCAAACGAAGCCCAGGAGGAAACCCTCGGCCACTACCTGTTCAGCCGCCCCATGGATCAAATCGCCGAAATGGAATCCTTTCTCATCCCTCTCAAAGACAGACCCGCCGCCACACTTGCCCTGTTTCGCGAAGGTCACCTCGTCTCCGGGATCGAATTCACCTACCTCGAAAAAGACTACAGCGGCTGGCGCTTCACCTCCCGCACTTGGGCCTCAAAATCCCCCAACACCTTCCTCGTAGAAATGCTCGACAAAGACGGCAGCCCAAAAACCGGCGAATCCACCTCCTGGATCATCTTCCGCAACACCAAAGACTTCCTCCTCACCCGCCACAATCAAGGCACCCTATCCGACGACCGCAGAATCTGGCCCGAGGTTAAACTCCGCGACGAACCACAATTCAACTTCTTCCACGCCTTCACCAACCTCCCCTCTGTCACCTTCGACAATCCCGAGTCCGGCATACCAATCATCGAATCCCTAGTCGAAAACTGGGCAAAACTCATCGCCCCATAGCTCCCGCGCATTCCCCATCATGCACATCTTTAACTACTACCTCACTCCCCAGGCCCTTCTCATCATCAGCGCCGTCATCATTGGCATCGCCTTCCATATCCTCGCCAGCAACAAAAGACGCAAACTCGCCCTCCAGCAAGACGCCACCGCCGCCGAAAAACTCGGCCTCCACCCCACCTTTAGCCCGGCCCGCGCCCCCCAATGGCGCAACATCACCTCCATCGTTGAATCTGGCGTGGTCGTCGCTGAAGGAGAACTCCACGGCCTGCCGTCCCACCTTCTCAGCCACTTCAGCACCCGCAAGCGCCACAACATTTCAAACCCACACCGAGTTCACTTCACCTTCACCCTCCCCACGCCAGCCCCCCACATCCTCCGCATTCATCCCAAAATCCCTCTTTGGACGCAAGCTCGCCGACCTGCGGAACCTCAGGTCCAAACCGGTGACGACGCATTCGACCAATCCTCCGAAGTCTTCTGCAAACAGCCCGCCCGAGCCCAGCAACTTCTCGACACCACGACTCGCCAAACCCTCATCGCCACCCTGCGCGAACTCACCAGCACCCAGGACAGCAGCATTCCACACGCCATCGCCGCCAAAACCTTCGGCACAATCAAGATCAACCAAACCGTCCTCATCTACACCCAGAATTGCCGCGCCACTGATCACGCCATCCACCAAATCAGCACTCTTGCCCCCCCTCCTCGCCTCTCTCGCCACCCGCAGCGCCAAACTCTGATCTCCTCCCGCGATCGCCAGCCTACCACCTGAAATCTTCTCCCAGGCTCGCACAACCAACATCCCCAAGCATAGCGGTTGCAATCCTCCACCGCCCTTCCTACAATCGCGCTCCACCGCAACCTATATACCATGTCCCTGGATACCCAACTTTCCCAAGCCGTCACCGAAGGCAAGCTGCTCGAAGCCTCCCTCAAAAATATCCAGGCCCTGCTCGCCGGCAGCAGCAATCCCGTCTACCTCGCCAGCATCACCGAACTCGCCGAAGCCGGTGAATGGACCGAACTGAACGACCGCTTCTTCACCAGCCTCAAATTTGGCACCGGCGGCCTGCGCGGACGCACCATCGGCAAAATCGCCACCAAAGCCGAGCTCGGCAGCGGCGACCCCTCCCAGCGCCCTGAATTCGCCTGCGTCGGCACCAACGCGATGAACGAATACAACATTTCGCGCGCCACCCAGGGCCTCGTCGCCTACTGCCACAACTACCAGAAAAAATCCAGCCTCCCCGGCAAACCCAAACTCGTCCTCGCCCACGACACCCGCCACTTCGCCACCGAGTTCACCAACCGCTTCGCCAAAATCGCCACCGAACTCGGCTGCGACGTCTTCCTTTTCGACGGACCCCGCGCCACCCCGCAAATGTCCTTTGCCGTGCGCGACCTCCACGCCACCGCCGGTGTGATGCTCACCGCCTCGCACAATCCTGCCCACGACAACGGCTACAAAGTCAACTTCGCCGACGGCGCCGGCATCATCGAACCGCACGCCACCGGCATCATCACTGAAGTCAACGCCATCACCAGCGAGACCTACACCCCGCTTCCCGCCGATGAACAAGGCCAGCTCACCATCCTCGGTGCCGAAGCCGACGAAATCTACCTCAAGCGCGTCGAGACCCTCATGCTGCAACCTCAGCTCCTCGAAAAAGCCAAAAACCTCAAGATCGTCTTCACCGCGCTCCACGGCACCGGCGGCGTTCTCGTTCCACGCATCCTGAAAAAACTCGGCTTCAACTTCCTCACCGTCCCTGAGCAGGACATCCAGGACGGACGCTTCCCCACCGTCGCTTCGCCCAATCCTGAAAACGCCCCCACCCTCGCCATGGCCGTCGCCCTTGCCGACAAGGAAGGCGCGGACATCATCATCGGCACCGATCCGGATTGCGACCGCATGGGCGTCGGTGTCCGCAATCCCAAAGGCGAAATTCAACTCCTCACTGGCAACCAGATCGGTGCCTTGATCGGCTGGTATCGCATCAAAACCTTCTTCGACCTCGGCATCCTCAACGCCGCCAATAAAAAACACGCCGTCTTCATCAAGACCCTCGTCACCACCGAACTTCAGTCCACCATCGCCGAAGCCTACGACATCAACGTCGTCAACACCCTCACAGGCTTCAAATACATCAGCGCCAAACTCGAAAAATACGAGCAGGCCCTTCCCGCCGACATCCGCGCCAAATACCGCACCCTCAGCGACGCCGAGACTCGCGATGCCCGCCTGAAACACAGCCAGTTCTTCGTCTTCGGCGGTGAAGAAAGCTACGGTTACCTCGGCACCGACTTCACCCGCGACAAGGATGGCAACGGCGCCGTGGTTATGTTCGCCGAAGTCGCCGCCTACGCCGCCTCCGAGGGCAAATCACTTATCGAACTCCTCGACGAAATCTACGCCACCTACGGTTATTTCCTCGAAACCGGCCATAGCAAAACCTTCGAAGGTGCCCAGGGTGCCGCTCAAATCCAAAAACTCGCCGACTCCTACGTCAACAGCCCACCTTCGACATTCGACGGCAGCCCGGTCATCGAAGTCAAAGACTACAGCAAAGGCGGACATCTCGACGAAGAAGGCGACCCGATCCCTGCCGAAAAAATGCTCTGGGTTTATCTCGAAGACGGTCGCGCCTTCGCCGTTCGTCCTAGTGGCACCGAACCCAAAATCAAATATTACCTCTACGGCAAACAGATCCCCCAATCCGGCGATCCCTTCACCACCGAGGAACTCGCCGCCGCCAAACAGAAAGTCCCCGCCAGCCTCAAAGCCCTCTGGTCCGCCATCGAACAAGACATCACCGCAAGATTGTCATAAGTAGCAGCCGACGTAAGGAGGCTCCAATTCAATTCGAGGGACGCCCAAACGCCCCTCGCAACATTCTCACGTCGCGCCGGGAACCGATAACTCGGCCTCATAGATTCCCACTACTCCATCGTCAAATCATTCAGCCGCACCAGATTGTCAAAATCCGGGTGATCAAAAATTACCCGCAATTCTTGATAGGCCGGGGTCAGCGCCAGCCCCTTAAACCGCCCCTCAGCCACCTCCCGTTGCAAATCATTAAAGTGCAACTTGATGGCCGAAAGCTTGGCTACTGAAATCCCCCCGCTGTTCCTCATCCTCTCCCACTGCAACTCCCGCTTTTCCCGTTCCTGATTCTGCGCTTTGATCCAAGTATTGGCATTAACCAACTCCAACTTCGCCAGCTCCAATTCTTCCCGTATCTGCTGCTCGCGTTGCGAAACCAAACTCACCGTTCCCTCAACCACCCGGTCCCCCTTTCCCACAAAATATCCCGCCCCCATCCCGACCAACATTCCTATCGCGAGCAAACCAAAAACGACCCATCGATTGCAGTTGTTCTTCATAAGATTTTCTCCAACCGCTAATCTACCACTCCGAACTTCCTCCTCCCAGATAAAAAGTCTCTTCCCCGAGAGGAAACCGCATTCCAGCCCCCCCTTTCTGACTGCGATCGCAAGCCCTGAGGCGAGACACCACTTAGGCCGGAGTCCAAACACCTCGACTTCATCCCCCTCTGCACCTAACCTTACTATCGCACCTGCAAGAAAAACTTCCGTCGTTTGAATAAAACCCCGACCACGGTCATCTCATCAACCGCATATAACAATGCATCCCATCATGAAATCCATGTCAGTATCCAGTCTCTTCTTCCGCGGCGCCATCGGTGCCCTTCTTGTTCAAGCCGTCAGCCTTGTCAGCGCAGAGGCCCGTCCCGGAGATCGCACCCCGTCCTCCGTGGTCCGTCTCGACGCCGCCGCCCATCAGCTCGTTGAGTCCTATGAGCGCAGCCTCTCGAGCCATCGCCACAAGCACACCTCCTCTCGTTCCGAGATGCGCTTCCTCCAGGCCGCCAAGAACCTCGAGTCCAGCGCCCACTCCTTGCGCGTCAATGTCGATGCCGAACGTGGCTCCCGCCGTGCCCAGGAAGACGTCGCCATGCTTCGCCGCTCCTACTCCTCATTGAGCGACGCCTTATCCAACGTCCGCTTGAGCGAACGCGTCCGCAACGACTTCTACACCGTTCGCTCCCTTGTTAAACAAGTCGATCAAGAACGCGATCGCATTTACGCCGCTGCCAGCCCCCGCCGCGGACACGATCGTCACGATCATGATCATGATCATCGCCACGACGACCGCAAAAAAGACGACCGTCCACGTCTTCCCGGTGTCCTCGGCCGCATCTTTGGCAACTAGCCACCCCAAAACCAAAACCAAACCCCAAATCCCTGCAAAACGGCGAGTGTTCATTCACCCGCCGTTTTTTGTGCCCTCATCACAGCCGCCCGCACTTTTCCCTTTTCACTTTCGCCTTTTCCCTTCTACTCTCCCCCCAATGTCCATCCACGACTCACGAATCGGCCAACTCCTTCTCACCGGCATTCCTTCGACCGAACTCGACAGCGCCACCGCCGCCCGCCTCAAAAAACTTCAACCCGGCGGTTTCATCCTCTTTAGTCGCAACCTCGAAAGCCCCCAGCAGCTCCGCAAACTCTGCGACGACTTGCGCGATCTCTCTCTCGTCGAACCCATCATCACCATCGACCAGGAAGGCGGACGCGTCTCCCGCCTTCGTTACATTGGTCACGAACCCCCCAATGCCCAGCAACTGCGCGACAAAAACGATCCCGCCCTCATCGACCGGCACGGCAAACTCACCGGTCAGATCCTGCGCCTCTTCGGCATCAACCTCGACCTCTGCCCCGTCCTCGACATCAGCTACGACGATCAGGCCGACAACTCCCTCAAAGGCCGCACCTACGGCACCGACGCCCAGCAAGTCATCACCAACGCCGGCATCTTCAACCGCGCCATGCGCAAAGCAGGCACCCTCAGCTGCGCCAAACACTTCCCCGGCTATGGACCCGCCGAATGCGACCCTCATGAGTTCCTCCCCATCATCACCAAGTCCAAAGAACAGCTCCTCGAAACCGAGCTCGTCCCCTACACCGCCCTCATGCCCGAGCTCGACTCCGTCATGACCTGCCATGCCAATTATCAGGCTTACGATCCCGAAAACGAGCGCCTCCCCGCCTCCCTCTCGCACAACATCGTGCAAAAACTTTTGCGCGATCAACTCGGATTCGATGGCCTCGCCATCACCGACGACCTCGACATGGGAGCCATCCTCAACGAAGTCACGTTTGAACAGGCCATCCAAGGTGCCATCAAAGCCGGCAACGACATGGTCATGATCTGTCACCGCCTCGAAATGGTTGAGCAAGCCAAAATCCATCTCGAAGCCCTCCCCAACCCCACCGTCCACGACGCCCTCATCCGCATGGAGAAGTTCAAAAAGAAACTCCCCAAACCCGACCACTTCACCCTCGAGAAATTCAAAGCCATCAACGAAGCCATCTGGCAACTCCGCGTCGACACCCTCGGCGAAACTCTCGCCAGCCAACTCAGCGTCGAAGACGGCAAACGCTCCCCCGTCGAGCTATACTGAATAGAGCCGAAAGCGAAAAGATGAAGGACAAAGAAGACCTACCCGCAGACAACCTTGGTGCCCGCACCAAACGCTTCGCGCTCGACATCATCGACGGTTACACCTCTCTTCCTCCCACCGAAGTTGCCAGAGTCCTTGGCCGCCAAATCCTTCGTTCCGGCACCTCCGTCGGATCGCATTATCGCGAAGCTTCCCGCTCCCGTTCTGATGCCGAATTCGTCAGCAAACTCGAAGTAGCCCTACAAGAACTCGAAGAAACGCGCTATTGGTTGGAGCTGCTCCTGGAATCCAGCCAGGCCAAACCCACCATCATCACGCCTCTCCATTCCGAGAGCACCGAACTCATCGCCATTTTCACCACCATCGTCCGCAACCGCAAAAACAGCCGCTAGTTCCTACCCGTTTCAGGCTTATTCTTTAGCCTTTATCCTTTATCCTTTCTCTATGTTTCCTCTCGTCCGTGACCTCCTCGTTCTTCAAGATTGCGACCAGCGCATCCGCTCCCTCAGCAAAGACCTCAAAGACATTCCCCGTCTCGAACTCTATGCCAAAAGCCGCCTCGAGAACGAAACCGCCGCCGTCAACGCCGCCCACGATCGCATGCGCGTCGTCGAACTCAAAATCAAGTCCGTTGAACTCGACGTGCAAACCCGCCGCACCAGCATCACCCGCATCAAGGACCAGCAGTTCGCCACCCGCAAAAACGAAGAGTTCCGTGCCCTCGCCCACGAAGTGGAACGTTATGAAAAAGACGTCAGCAATCTCGAGGACCAGGAACTTGAGCTGATGGAACAACTCGACACCATCAAACCCGACCTCCACGCCGCCCAGGCCGCCCTCGCCGTCACCCAAAAAAGCATCGACGAAGAACTCACCGCCCTGCACGAACGCGCGGAGGCCATCAAAGTCCGTCTCACTGAACTCAACACCCAGCGTCTCGACCTCATCAAACCCGTCGACCCCACCACCCTCAGCCTCTACGACCGACTCATCAAAAGCAAAGGCGGTGATGCCGTCGTCCCGATGAGCGAAGGCATTTGCGGCGGCTGCCACGTCCGCGTCGTCTCCGGCACCATCCAAAGCCTCCGGGCCAATCAGTGCATCACCCATTGCGAACAATGCGGACGCATCCTCTATCAGCAGTAACATAGGCTTCCAGCCTGTGAGTCCAACAGGCATTCTGCCTGTTGCCCAAAAACCCAGCGGCACAGCCGCCAAAAATCCTTTAGCCTTTAGCCCTTATCCTTTATCCTTTCAAGATGTCCCCTCTTCCCACACCCAAAACCCAATGGGGCGAAGGCCCCATCTGGCACAAAGAATCCCTCTACTACGTCGACATCGAAGGCCACCAGGTCCTGCGCTACACCCCCTCCACCAATCACGTCAAAACCTGGCCCACCGGCGAACGCGTCGGCACCGTCGTTCCCCGCGGCTCCACCGGCCTCGTCATCGCCGGAGCCAGCGGCTTTGCCTTCCTTGACGAAGTCACCGGCGAAATCCGCCCCATCGGCGATCCGGAAGCCGACATCGACCACACCCGCTTCAACGACGGCAAATGCGATCCCGCCGGTCGCTTCTGGGCCGGCACTATCGACCTCAACAGCCCGCGCCAACCCGTCGCCTCCCTCTACTGCCTCGATCCTGAACTCACCTTCAGCACCAAACTCAAAGGCGTCACCAACTCCAACGGCCTCGCCTGGACCAGCGATACCAAAACGTTTTATTACATCGACACCCCAAGGAAAAACGTCCTCGCCTTCGACTACGACCTCGACACCGGCACCATCACCAACGAGCGCATCGCCTTCGACACCTCCTCTCTCAGCGGCAATCCCGATGGCATGACCATCGACAGCGACGACAACCTCTGGATCGCCTTCTGCCGCGCAGGCACCATCCGTTGCATCAATCCCCGAACCGGCAGCGTCCTCCAGGAGATCGTCGTCCCCAACGACGATAACGTCACCGCCTGTGCCTTCGGCGGCGAAGACCTCGGCGACCTCTACATCACCTCCGGCGAACACCTCTACGTCACCCGCCCCGGTGCCACCGGCGTCCCTGCCTATACGTTCGGTGGATAGTTAGAAAATCATGCCAAAGCGCCGCCGCTTTCTCCTTGTCTGCATCGCGCTCTCTGCGTTGGCGGGATTGTTCGTCTTATCAAAAACCCACGCTGACAAACCCAAGCCACCGGATACCATCCTGTTTGAGCCGAACATCGTGTTCGGTAAAGGCGGCGATGATGATCTAAAACTTGATCTGGCCCGCCCCAAAAAGATCGACGGCAAAGCTCCTGCGCTTGTCGTGATCCACGGCGGCGGTTGGATAAGCGGTGACCGCTCCAGTCTACACCCCTTGTTATTTGGCTTTGCCAATGCGGGCGTCGTTTGCATCAGCATCCAATATCGGCTCGCACCCCAAGCAAAATTTCCCGCTCAAATTGAAGACGTCAAATGCGCGGTTCGATGGCTGCGGGCCAACGCCGACCAATACCAGATCGACCCGAACCGCATTGGGGCCATCGGCATGTCCGCCGGTGCTCATCTCGCCATCTTGCTGGCCGTCACTCCCGACCAAAAATCATTTGAAGGCACCGGAGGTCATCCTACTCATTCCTCCCAAATCTGCACCGCCGTTGGCATCGCAGGTCCTTACGATCTCACCCTCGGTTATGCCAGCAGCGTCAAACAAAGCGCACAAGAAGGACCCGCCGTCCGCAGCATGCTCGAATCCTTTCTCAGCGGAAACCCTGATCAAGTCCCTGACCAATACCGCGATGCCAGCCCCATCAATTACGTCCGCAAGGACAAACCTCTCCCCCCATTGCAACTTCTTCACGGCGAAGCCGACACCCTCGTGTTAGTAGAACAAGCCGACGTCATGGCCAAAAAACTCCGCGAAGCAGGAGCCATGGTCGATTACCTCCGCATCTCTGACGCCACTCATGGCACCTTTGGCAAGGATCAGGACCAACACCTGCTTCGCATCTTTCAGTTCCTCCGCACTCATCTCAAACTGCCCGGCGCCTGACATCAATGTTCAACCCAAAAAATTTACCTGCGTCAGGAAAAATTTGAACCAAGTTCCTCCACCGCAGTCACAACGGCAGCCAATTTAGACAATCACCCCTGATCCACTCAATCAACTCCCCAACTTCATCGCACACCATGGGCATCATCGATTACCTTAAAGGCCAGTTCCTCGAAATCATCCAGTGGGAGGACGACTCCCGCGACACCATCACCTTCCGCTATCCCGACGAAGACAAGGAGATCAAACGCGGCGCCCAGCTCATCGTGCGCGAATCGCAAACTGTCCAGTTCCTCTACCTCGGCCAGTTTGGCGACACCTTCGGCCCCGGCAAACACAGCCTTGTCACCGACAACATTCCCATTCTTTCCACGCTCAAAGGCTGGAAATACGGATTTGAATCGCCCTTCAAAGCCGACATCTATTTCGTCAACACCCGCCTCTTCACCGGCAACAAATGGGGCACCTCCAATCCCATCATGATGCGCGATGCCGACTTCGGCATCGTCCGCGTGCGCGCCTTCGGCACCTTCGATTTCCGCGTCGTCGACGTCCCGCTTTTCCTCAAGGAAGTCGCCGGTTCCGACCACCAGTTCCGCCTCGACGAATTCGCCGACACCATGCGCTCCCGCATTGTCTCCGTGTTCAGCGAAGCCATCGCGCAATCCAAAATCCCCGTCCTCGACCTCGCCACCCGCTACACTGAACTCGGCGACGCCCTGCTGCCGATCATCAATCCTGTATTGAAGGTCAAATACGGCATTGAGTTCCCCAGCTTCATCCTCGAAAACGCCAGCGTGCCGCCTGAAGTCGAGGCCGCCATCGACAAACGCTCGAGCATGAGCGCCATCGGCAACCTCAACGACTACGTCAAATACCAGATGGCTGAAGGCATGGCCAGCGGTCAGGGCGGAGCCGGTGCTCCTGCCGAAATGGCGATTGGATTCGCCATGGCCCAGGAGATGATGAAAAATACCAACCTCTCCCCTGGCGGAGGTTCTCCTCCTCCACTTCCAGGTGCCGCTCCCGGAGCCCCTGCTCCAGCAGCAGCAGCGTCGGGCGGTGTTCCGGCGATTGACATCCTCACTCCCGGTCAGGTGGCCCAATCCCTTGGCGTCACCGAAGCCGATGTCATCGCCAGCGTTGAAGCCGGTGATCTCAAGGCCCGGAAGATCGGCAGTCAATACCGCATCACCCGCGCCGCCTTGGACGAGTTCCTCAGTCATTGATTAAAGCTTCAAGGTTTCAGTTTATCGTCTCCCGATCAGCCTTCAAGGCCGATACGGGAGGCCCTAAACTTCCAACTGAACACTTGAAACTTCCCTTTGGGCCATGTCCGAAGTCACCGCCCTCAACAAGTTCCCCTGCCCCGCCTGCGGAGGCGAGGCGGTTTGGAATTCCTCCAAACACAAACTCGTCTGCCCTTATTGCGGCACCGAATCCGCCGCCGAACTCAGCAAAGACGGCAGCCTCATCGAGGAAAACGACCTCACGCTCGCTCTGCGCTCCATTCCCGACGACCAGCGTGGCTGGGAGGCCGCCAAAACCTCCGTCAAATGTCAGAGCTGTCAGGCCATCTCCGTTTTTGACAATGTCCGCGTCGCCCAGCGCTGCGACTTCTGCGGCTCCTCATCGATGATCAGTGTCGATGACATCAAGGCCCCCATCCGACCCACCGGACTGCTGCCTTTCACCGTTCCCGACACCACCGTGCGCGAACAGATCCGTCAATGGTATGGCAGCCACTGGTTCGCCCCCAACAACCTCAAAAATAAAGCCCTCACCGACACCCTGCGCGGCATCTATCTCCCCTACTGGACCTTCGACGCCCATGCCGCCGCTGATTGGACTGCTGACTCCGGCACGTATTATTACACCCGTAACTCCAAAGGCGAATCCCAGCGCCAGGTTCGCTGGACCCGCGCCAGCGGCAGCCTTGAGCATTTTTTTGACGACCTTCTCATCCCTGCCTCCCGTGGCGTTCACGAAAAACTCCTGCGTCAGATCGAGCCCTTCCCCACCACGGAAAAACTCACACCTTATGATCCCGGTTACATCTCCGGCTGGGTGGTGGAACAATATCAGATCGATCTCGTCGCCTCCGCCAACGCATCCCGCGCCCGCATGAACGACGCCGTGCGTTCCATGTGTTCCCAGGCCGTTCCCGGCGACACCCAGCGCAACCTCCAGGTCAAAGCCGAATACAGCGCCCAAACCTTCAAGCACGTCCTGCTTCCCGTCTGGTTGCTCACCTACAACTACGGCACCAAGAGCTATCAGGTCACCGTCAACGGTAGCACCGGCAAAATCGGCGGCGAATACCCCATCAGTTGGATCAAGGTCATGCTCGTCGTCATCGGCGCACTCATCCTGCTCACGCTGATCGTATTGGCCAACAACTAGTCCCGCTCACTTCACATCAGGCTTGACGCAGCGCAGCCGAGATGTTCCCCTTAGATATGGCCAGGCACTCATCTCCCCTCCTGCTTGCCGCAGCATTGGCAGTGCTGCTGCTGCCGCATCGCACCGAGGCCGCCGTCACGCTTATCGAAGACAACTTCATCTGGAAAGGCACCCCCACCGCCATCCAGGACAGCAACGCTTCACTTACCATCAAAGGCCCCGCACCCTCCCAGGGAAACGCCCGCACCATCTATCTCAAGTTTGACCTCACCGGCCACACCATCGCCGAAGGCAACTTTGCCGATCTCACCCTCACCTCCGTCACTACCGCCTCCAATCCCCCCACCAGCTTTTCCTTTGCCCTCTATGCCCTAAACACCGGGGGAGCCGCATGGACGGAAAGCACCATCAACTGGGCAAACAGCCCCGGACTCGGCACCGGCACCTTCGACCTCTCCAATACCGCCACCACGTTTCTCGGCAACTTCAACACCCTGCCTGCCGGCTATGCCTCAGGCAGTCCCATCTCCGTTTCGTTTGCTGACTGGGACAACTATAGGCAGGCCGACAACACGCTCACGCTGATCATTGTCGGCACCGCCCAAAGTGATGCCGGTCCGTCCATCAGCTTCGCCTCGTCAGAAAACGGCAACGCGGCCATTCGGCCCACCCTCAATCTCTCCGCCGTTCCCGAACCTTCCCGTTCACTCCTCGGTCTGCTGAGCCTGTCGGTCATCATCTGCCTCCGCCGCCGCCCTTCCGCGCGCTTGTAACCAACCCTCCTGGCCGATCGCAATTCCGACTTCCCTCACGCCGCTGACAAGAACGGCACCACTTCGCCCTTCGCCGTCACAAACACCGCCGTCGCACGCTCCTTTTTCAGCAGCGCCTTCCACGAATCCGGTTCATCAAGAAGCACCACCTTCGTCAGCGCCTCTGCCTGCACACAGCTCTGGGCAAACACACTGACACTCACGTTCGAGCGCATGGGCTTCTGCGTCAGCGGATGCAAGATATGGCTGCTCTTGCGCCAGTGATGGCACCGATTGGCAAAATACGCCGCGCGAGTCGCCACCGCAGGTCCCGTCACCTTGGCCGACAACCTCCGGTCCAACTTCGCCGTGGCCGTTGGATCACGCAACGACAGCAACTTCGGCCATTTCCCCACATAACGCAGATCCCCGCCGGCGGAAATTTTTGCACTGCCCACATTCGCATCCACCAAGATCTCCGCCGCCTTGTCCATCGCGAAACCCTTGGCCAATCCACCCACATCCAGGCGCAGTGGTCGGCGAAAACTTACCCGGCCATCGTGATGCAAAATCACATCCCTAAACGTCGCCTCCTCCTCCTCATGCTTCTGCCTCACATGCAGATGCGGAAGCAATCCCCAACTGTCCGTGGTCGGAGCCACTGCAATATCAAAAACCCCCTCGCTCGCCTTGCCCAGCCGCTGCGCCTCGGCAATCACGTCCCGCGTCCACGCATTGATCGACAATGGATGCAAATGACCGCACGCGTTCAATCGCGAAAGCTCACTCGCCGGATCGCTGAAGCTCATGAGCGACTGCACCCTGGCAATTCGTCCAAACGCGATCTCTGCCAGATCGCCAAGCACCCGCTCCGGCAATTCAGCATCGCAGATCTCAATTTCAACAAAGGTTCCCAGCAAAGGACGGCAGCGCTTGATCGCGTTCATGACGGATGAATAAAAGGTTACCCCCTACTCCTACCTTAGCCGCCCATCTAGATCAACATGAAAATGAGATTTACTCTCATTAGTAGATCAATAACTCTACTAGAACGAGTTATGCAGCATCATTTAAGATACTCCATGCTGCCCTTTGCCGTGATGCGTCCGAGCAGCTCTCCCTCCACTTTGCGAACTTCAGTTCCGGGAAAAACGTCAAACGACTCCACGTGACCATCCACAAACAGGATGTTTGCCTTGTTGGCATGCCTGAAGTGAACGGTCCGCTCCGTTTGGTCAATGATGTAAAACTCCTCCAACATCGGGTTGGAAGCACTCGCAGGTGGTTGAAAGGTGTTGGCCTGGGCGCAATCCCCGAAAAGCATGGTCCGCGCCCCGCTTTTGATGTTCGCCACGTTCATCAACACCCTGCCCGTCGATCGCCCACCGAGCCACCAGTTGTAGCCATAACCATAGCTGGCCCCCTTGAACTTTTCCTTCCAAACCGCGCTCCCGTAGTCGAAACCCGGACACATCTCAATGCTCCCCACAGCCTGAATGTATTCATACAGCGGCCCCGCTTCCTTGTCCAAATCCCGATCTCCCTCTGCTGTCCCCGGCGGACTGTTCTCTTTCCCAAAATACCAGGTCCTCGAGCCATCGGAACCATAAGTCACATACGGGAAGAAAAATCCCATGTGATCCGCACAATACATGTTGGTCGCCGCAGCCAGCTGCCGCAGATTCGATGAACATACCGACTTGCTCGCCAGCCCTTTGTAGAATTTCACACCGGAGAATCCGAGCGTGCAAACGATCAAAAAGATCGTGATGGATACCAGCAGCTCAACAAGCGTGAAGGCACCCTCGCGGCAGTTTCTTTCAAGTCTGTTCTGAACGCCAACGACTGTCTTCATGGATTTAAACAATCAAATCACCCTACGACGACCATACCCCACCACCATCACCAGCCCTGCCAATAGCAACATCGCCCGACCCGGTTCCGGCACAAGATACGAAATCGTGTATCCGGCTCCAGAGGCAAACAGCTGGTAATTTAACCCATAAATCTGACTGACCGTAAGAGTCGGGAAGGCGCTTCCGTCACCATACACATATGCATCGATGCTGTTGTTGCCCAACAACCGCCCCGTTTGACCTGACCGGCCATACTCCCACCCTGTGCCGGTGTAGTTCCCGCTCAATGGACCGTCATCGAAATCGATGTAGTCATATCCCCCCAGATGCACCGACGATGCCCAGTAATTCCCGTCAAATCCCACCGGAGCCAAAATGATGGGATCCCCGTTAATCACGAACCCACGAACGGAAAATCCCAAGTTGCCGCCGAAGTTGAAATACTTCGCGTTGTTGGTGGCATCTCCCGCGACGTGGCTGTAGCCCGGACCAGAACTGCTTGCGGGAATACCGAAGATAAAATTTAGCAGGTCCTGACTGTCATCTGGGACCGCAGGATTGTTGTCCAATGTCGCTACGATGGCGGTGTCATATTCAACTTTGAACGCCTGCGTTTTACCGAGAACCCCGTCCTTCTGCTCCTGAATCACCACATAATGAACCATCGTTGCCGCATGGCTCCCCCCCATGGCACCGGCAAAAACAAGAACGGACAGCAAACCAGATAAAAACTTTCGATACATTCGTGGTGTTGGTAAATATTGAACGGTTCCGACTGGAACACCAGACCCGCATAACCCCGGCCAAGCCGCTTGTCTATTTCAAACATAGACAAATTTTTCGACTTGTCACATCGGCATGAATGGCGCTTCTTTGAACCTCATGAAATTTGCTCAGCATCCATCATCCTCGACGGCCTCCTCCATTTGGTTGCCACTATGCCTGATGCTTGCCGCGCTGCTTCTCCGGGTGCTCTCGCACAACGGCATTCTCCCTCCCACTCTGGGCAATTTCTCCCCTCTCGTCGCCTTCGCCTTCGCCGGTGCCATCGTTTTCCCACGCAACCTCCCCTGGTGGAGTTGGGCCATTTTGCTGCTGGCCATCGACTGGATCGTTTTCGGTTCCGTGATGTGGCAGCACGCCAACGGTCGATTCGAAGTCCTTGCCCTCTACGTTTGCTATGCGCTCGCCGCCTGGGCCGGTTCGCGGCTCCGGGGTAAAGTCGGCATCATCGACACCCTGCTTGGGACCCTCGCATGCAGCGGGCTTTTTTATCTGGTCACCAACACCCTCAGCTGGTGGGTCGATCCCGGTTACATCCAAAAAAGCGGAGCCACCTGGGTTCAGGCGCTGACCACCGGCCTTCCCGGTTACCCAAGCACCCTCAGTTTTTTCCGTAATTCACTCATCGCCGACATGACCGGTGCCCTTGTGCTCGTCTCCGTCTACAACGCCGAAGCCATCGTGCGCAATCTCCAGCGCCTTCCCCTACTTGGCCTCGGTCGCCATCGCGCCGCCTGAGATTGGAGTTTGTCTTGCTGATTGAGCATCCGTTTTGCCGACGACACGTCGGCACTCCCAGTGAATTTCCGACATCACGTCGGGCCTCATCGGACCACCGACGTTGCGTCGGTCTTCAAAGTTCGCCTCTCCAGTTCTGCTCTCTACCGACCCGTTTCTCAAGTCAAAAGAGCCTTCATCCTTCATCCTTCATCCTTTAGCCTTCAGCCTTTAGCCTTTAGCCTTTCGAACATACTCCCGCACCGCGCGCGTCACCTCCATCGCCACATTCGCCCGCGATTCCGCAAAGGGCGGTTTGAACCAGGGAAATCCCCCCACCAAATCTGGCGTCACCAGCACCTGCCCATCACAGTCTGGACCCGCCCCGATGCCAATGGTCGGAATTTTCAAAGCCTTGCTGATCCTCTCCGCCACTTCAGGCACCATGCTCTCCAGAACAATGCAGGCCGCCCCCGCCTCCTGCAAAACCAGCGCATCCTCCATCAACCGCTCCGCATCCTCATCCGTTTTGCCCTTCTTCTTGTATGCCCCCTCGTGCAGCACACTCTGCGGCAGCATGCCGATGTGCCCCACATAAGCAATCCCCGCCTCCACGATCGCGCGCACCTGACCAATCACCTTCATCCCTCCCTCGAGCTTGACCGCATCCGCTCCGGCCGCCACCAAACGACGGGCATTATGAACCGCCATATCGGGAGTCAGATAGCTCCCCGCCGGCAAATCCACCACCACCGACGCCTTCTCCACCCCACGTCGCACCGCAGCCGCATGGTGCAACATCATGCTCATCGTCACCCCGGTCGTGTCCTGCATTCCCAGCACCACCATGCCCAACGAATCCCCCACCAAAATCAAATCCACCCCCGCCTCGTCAAGCCAGCGGGCCATCGGATAATCATACGCGGTCAGCATGGCGAGCTTCTCGCCACGCGCTTTTCGATCAATCAAAGAGGAAGCAAATTCGTGCACCCGGCATGCATACATGGAATCCCGTAGTCACGCAATACCACGTCCCACTTCCATCCTTATGGACACCTTCAACACTTCACGCTAGCATCGCGACGATGAAAAAATTCCTCACCTTCATATCCGCCATGTCCATCGTCGCCGCCACCTCCCTCCACGCCGGTCAGGGCGTCAAAATCGATCCTCCGGTCGACGCGCCGGCCATCGAAGCCACCGACCAGAACGGCAAAACCGTCAAACTGGCCGAGACCTACCAGGCAACCCCCTACGTCGCCGTTTTCTTCTACCCGAAAGCCGACACCCCAGGCTGCACCAAACAGGCTTGTGCCATGCGTGACTCCCACGCCGACCTTGCCAAAGCCGGCATCAGCGTCATCGGCGTCAGCGCCGATACCGTCGAAGCCCAGAAAAAATTCTCCGACAAATACAACTTCCCCTATCCCCTGCTCGCTGATCCAGAAGGCAAAGTCATCGACGCCTTCGCCGTCACCAAAAACGACCGTGGCATGGCCACCCGTCAGGCCTTCATCATCAAAAACGGCAAAGTCGTCTGGCACGACCCCAAAGCCAGCACCGAAGATCAGGCCATCGACATCATCAAGGCAGTTCAATCCCTTGAGTGAATAGTTTCCAAGCGTGAATCTGGAGAAGGGGTGGGAGACGAATCAGTCATACCACCTACCATAATGAAAACACTTTCCCTCCTACCCCTTCTCCTCACCATGTCCCTCTTCAGCTCCAACGCCTCAGCCGCCGACTCCAAGGCTTTCGAACCCTACGCCGCACCCGTCATCGAAGCCCAGGATCAGGATGGCAAAACCGTCAAACTGAGCGACGTCTACGCGAAAGGCACCACCCTCGTTTATTTTTATCCTAAGGCCGACACCCCCGGCTGCACCGCCCAGGCCTGCTCGCTTCGCGACGCCTACACCGACCTCACCAAAGCAGGCGTTCAGGTCATTGGCGTCAGCACCGACAATGTGGGCTCCCAGAAAAAGTTCGCCGAAAAGTATAACCTGCCCTTCACCCTTCTCGCCGATCCTGATGGCAAGATCGTCAAAGCCTTCGGTGTGAAAAAGATCCCCCTCGTTGGCATGGCCAGCCGCCAGGCGTTCCTTGTTAAAGACAGCAAAGTCATCTGGCACGATGCCAAGGCCAGCACCGCCGAACAAGCCGCCGACGTCCTCGCCGCCCTCAAAAATTCCAAGTAGCAGCCGATGTAAGGAGGCTCAAATTTCCCCTCCAAGCGGCCCCGCCCCCCAACAACAAACGAGCCTCGTCACCTCGTCTGCTACATTTCCAGCTCAGCACCAATGCGCCCCGCGCGTGTTGACATACACGCTGTAGAGACTCTGGCTGGCCACCACAAACAACCGGTTCCGCTTCGGCCCGCCGAAGCACAAATTGCCCGCCGTCTCCGGCAGCTTGATCAAACCGATCCGATCACCTTCCGGGTTGAGAACGTGAACGCCGTTGTATCCATCCCCCACCCAGCCAGCGCTCGCCCACACGTTACCATCCACATCACAACGCACACCGTCTGAACCGCCACGGCCGCTCGACGCCTTTTGCAGTTCCCCGGCCTTGCCCTTCATCTGTGCAGGTGCTGCCAGCTTGTCAAAAAACTCCATCCGCTCCACCGCCGACATCTTGTCATACCGCTCCGGGTCACTTTGATAAACGGTATCGCGCAAGCTGTCCCTCGTGTGCAATTGCATCGACGCAAACCTCGACTTGAAGTTCACCTTCACCTTGTCCACCACGTCATACACGTTGATGTTCGATTCCTTCCCCGTATCCACGACATACAGCTTCTTGTAGTCCGGCGAAAAACACAACCCATTGGGTCGCTCCTCCACATCGGTCACCTTGGTCACCGCTTTGTTCCCAGGATCAATCCGATACACCGCCGGCTTCAAATCGAGCGGCCCCTTTTGCCCCTCATAATCGCCCATGCTGCCATAACCCGGATCCGTAAACCACACGCCGCCATCCGGATGCACCACCACATCATTCGGCGCATTAAATCGCTTCCCTTCAAACTTGTCCGCCAGCACCGTCATCTTGCCGTCCATTTCGTATCGCACCACCCGACGCGTCAAATGCTCGGCACTTATCTGCCTACCCTGCCCATCAAAGGTGTTGCCATTGCTGTTGTTGGAGGGATTGCGCATCACACTCACATGACCGTCCTCCCCTAGCCAGCGCATCTGGACATTGTTGGGGATGTCGCTCCACACCAGGTAATTCCCCGTCCCGTTCCAGGCCGGACCCTCTGCCCACAAGCAGCCCGTGTGCAATCGCTGAATAGGCGTGTTTCCCACGATATATTTCCGAAAACTCGGGTCCAACGCCACCACATCAGGATCAGGATATCCAACCGGTGCTGCCCCAGGCCCAAAGTCCCGGCCAAACAAATTTGATGAACCCGCCGCAACCGCAGCCGTGGCAAACCCAGCCAGAAAAGAACGTCGCGATTTCATAGTCATTAGCCCACAACATGCAAAGCGCATCCCTCCGAGTCGAGAAAAAACGTCAGTGGTCCATTACCAAAAGCCCCATTGTTTGGTCAGCACCACGTAGATCCCCAGCAGCAAATTCGCCACCGCGTGCATCCACACACAAGCCGCCAGACTCTTGGTTCGAATCGCCACCACATACATCAGCGTTCCAAAAAACGCCGCCCCCAACCAGTCCTCTGGATTGTGCGCCAGCATGAAACACCCCGTCACCACCCCATACGCCGCCCAACTGTGCTGACCAAACGGCACCTTGCGAAAATCGCCACCGTCCGCCTGCACATACCTCATCAAAAACCCGCGCCACAAAATTTCCTCCACCAACGACACAATCACCACCATGCGCAAAAATCGCCAGACCAAGGTGTGCGCCTGCGCCCATGGCTGCCCCTCAAACACCTCCGGCGTGAACCCCTCTTCCCTCGCTGCCAAGCCAAACCAGGACGCCCACTCCGGCACCTCCACACCGCCCGCCACCAACTTCTGATACGCAAATGCTGGCAATAGCCAAAACACAATCCCCACCACCCCCAGCACGGTCGCCAGCCATAGTCCGCGCACCGGTCTGAACTCAAAACGCGGCCACAACCAGATCAACAATCCACCCACCACCACCACCTGCAGCGGATACAACCAATGCTCCGGCGCAAACCGCCACCACGGCAGCATCTCGTTCTCCACCTTCACCAAAGGCAGCACCGAGCTGATCAACATGAACAAGACCAGCGGCAGCACATGGGCCACCGCCGGACTCGGAAGATACCGACGCAAGAACGCCATCGTTTGCCCTACTTGCGATGTTTCTTCACAAAGATCTCCATCGCATCCATGGCTTTCACCAGGAGGTCGGGAGCCGTCGCATAACAACAGCGCACACAAGTCGCCCCGCTCGGCCCAAAAGCCTCGCCTGGCACCACGGCCAC
Organism: Phragmitibacter flavus; assembly: GCF_005780165.1. Taxonomy (NCBI): domain Bacteria; kingdom Pseudomonadati; phylum Verrucomicrobiota; class Verrucomicrobiia; order Verrucomicrobiales; family Verrucomicrobiaceae; genus Phragmitibacter; species Phragmitibacter flavus. The sequence goes on from NZ_VAUV01000022.1 coordinate 53,043, forward strand.
ACTGTGTTCCTCCAGCAGCTGTAAGGCAAACTCACGCCCCGTCAGCCCGGTGCAGCTCACATCGGGAAAGACGTAAAACGCCCCGCCCGGATTGAAACAGTTCAGACCCATCTCATTGAGCCGCTTCACCACAAAATTGCGCCGCTCTTCATAACTCTGACGCATTGGCTCATAGGCCGTCGCTCCGAGTTTTAAGGCTTCGATCGCCGCAATCTGACTGGTGATCGGAGCACACAGCATGCAATATTGATGGATCTTCATCATCGCTTCCAGCAACACCGGAGGAGCGCAGGCATAACCCAACCTCCATCCCGTCATGGCAAAGGCCTTGGAAAAACCATGCAACAACACCGTGCGCTCGCGCATCCCCGGAAAACTCACGATGCTCACGTGCTTCGCCTGATCATACAAAAGCTCACTGTAAATCTCGTCGGTGAAACACAGGAGATCATACTTCACACACAACGCCGCGATCTTCTCCAACTCCTCCGGCGGCTCCACCGCGCCCGTCGGATTGGTTGGAAAGTTCAACGCAATCACCTTGGTGCGCGGAGTGATCGCCTTCTCCACATCTTCCGCACGAAGCGTAAAGTTGTCCTCCAACCGCGTGTTGATCGGCACCCCGACACCGTAGGCCATCGTGATGGTCGGACCATACGACACATAACAAGGCTGATGGAAAATCACCTCATCACCCGGGTCCAGCACCGCACGAAACGCCAGATCCAACGCCTCGCTGACGCCCACCGTCACCAGGATCTCCTTCTTCGGATCATAGCTCACGCCGAAATGCTCTTCGACATAACCACTGATCCCAACGCGCAGGGATTCAAGCCCCAGATTGCTCGTGTAGCTCGTCTGTCCTTTTTCCAATGAACGAATCGCCGCCTCGCGGATCGGCCACGGAGTCGCCTTGTCAGGTTCCCCCACGCCCAGCGAGATCACATCGGAGCGACCAATCACCAGTTCAAAGAAATCGCGAATGCCAGAGCGCGGAATCCCGCTCAACTGCCGCGAAAGTTTGTTTTCCAGATTCATCTTGTGCGGCAGGCTCATGGCGATACAGGGAGCCGGTCTTCACGGAGATCGGTGTTCAACACAAAACCGTCGTGCTTATACACGCGCAGTTGAAAAAGCGTCGCCGTCGAAAGCACCACATCCAGCGTGCTCAACTTTTCTGCCACAAAACGCGCCACATCATAAAGATCGGTTCCCTCCACCATCAAGGCGAGGTCATACCCACCACTCATCAAATAACAACTGCGCACCTGATCATACTGCGCAATGCGCTTGGCAATCCGGTCAAACCCACCGCCCGCTTCAGGCGTGATCCGCACCTCGATCAATGCCGTCACCCCACGTGGCCCCAGCTTTTCGCCGTCCACCACCGCCTGATAACCAAGGATGACTCCGGCCGCTTCAAGCTCCGTCATCCGTTTAGCAACCTCCAGCGCCGTCAGTCCAAGACTGACCGCAATTTCTTCCACACTGAGCCGGGCATTCCCCCTCAGCAATTCGAGTAAGCGTTCCATAAGAACGCTCACCCTAACTCAAGCCGTGCAATAAACCAGCAGAATCAGCGATCACCAAAACTGATGCCCACCGCGCGCGCCGCCATCACCACTTCGCTGTCCGGCTGCACCAAACGCAGTTTGTTCACCGCATCTTCAATCGGCACATCACCCACGTGATAGCTCTGGTAATTCACCATCCGGCCAAATTGCTTGTCCTTGATCAGCGAAACCGCCTTCACCCCAAACCGGGTGCCCAAAATACGATCCAAAGCCGTCGGAGAACCGCCACGCTGAAGGTGACCCAAGCGCACGTCACGCGTTTCGTGTCCGGTCATCTCTTCAACCTGACGCGCCACATGCACCCCGATCCCGCCAAGCAACATCTGCTGGTTGGCACGACCTTCTTCCTTGCCCATCAGCTTGCCATCTTCAAGATGCGCGCCTTCGGCCACCACGATCAACACACTGCGATGACCGCTGGCAAACACATGATTCACATGCCCCGCCACTTTTTCGATCTCAAAAGGAATTTCAGGAATCAACACCACATCCGCGCCACCGCCGATGCCGCCATGCAGCGCGATCCAGCCAGCATGCCGTCCCATCACTTCTACGACCATCACGCGTTGATGACTTTCCGCCGTCGTGCGCAGGCGATCCAGTCCCTCCACCACCATGCCCACCGCCGAGTCAAAACCGAAGGTCATCGCCGTGGCCTGCAAATCGTTGTCGATGGTTTTCGGCACGCCCACCACAGGGATTCCTTCTTCGCAAAGCTGCAAACCGGTCGTCAAAGAACCGTCGCCGCCCACCACGATCAAAGCCTCAATGCCGAGATATTTGATGGTCACGCGCGCCTGCTCGATGATGTCCTTGGGCACTTTGGCAATGGTGCTGTCCGCGCCCACTTTGGCGGCAAAATTTCCTTTGTTGGTGGTCCCGAGAATCGTTCCACCGAGGCTCAAAATGCCCAGCGTCTTCTCCGTATCGAGTTTCATGTGCCCCGGACCGTTGGGAAGAAGCCCCTCAAATCCATTGCGGAATCCAATCACCTCCCAGCCCAGTTCGGTAGCCGCTCCCACCACCCCGTGAATCACTGCATTAAGTCCTGGACAATCGCCGCCGCTGTTAAGAATACCGATGCGCATAGGTTTTGGGAGTAAGTTCTGTGTTGAGATGTGTTTGAGTGTGTGTTGTCGTTTGGGAGAAAAGATCTATTCGAAGCTGGCCAGCAGTTCCTGCCGATTCGTCACCGGACGCCCCTGGCGCAACCAGTTGTCATACGCATTCCAGCTCTGCTGAAGCAAACCGCGCGCCTCGCCGAACGGATCAGCCGAACCCAGCACCACCACCACCATGCGGTGACGATAAAGCACCTGCTGACCCTGCGCATTTTTCATCAAGGTGCCCTGCCGCTCCTCCGTCGCAATGATGCACCCGCCCGATTGCGGCGTGTTGCCGGTTTTCATGCCGTCAATCGAACCCACCCCCAGCAAGGCATTGGTGTTCTGCAACGTCATCGGCTGCGGCTGCCCCATGCGGACAATGGTGATGGCGCGCGTTTTTTGTGTCGTGTAAAATCGGAACGGTGCCCGCGAAACCGCATACATCGCCAGTTTCGCCATGTCCGCCCCCGTCGAAAGCGGCATGGTCCGGCTGTTCTCCAACCCATGCGGATTGGTAAACCGCGTGTTAGCCATCCCTTCACGAGCCGCCAGCTTGTTCATCTCCGTCACAAAAGCCGCAATGGGATCACCGCCACGTCCACGACGCCCCAGAATATCCTGCCCGACAAAAGCCGCCAAGGCGGTCGCTGCCACGTTGTCCGACGTCATCATCGTCGCATACAACAAATCACGCAGCGTCACCTGATCGCCCGGCTGCAAACCCATGGTGTTCATTCCCGCAATCTGCAAAGCCGCCGGAGAAACCGTCGCCAGCGTGTTTAAAGGAACTTTCGTCACATCCGCCCAGTCCAATGCCACCAACGCCGTCGCCACTTTCGCAAGACCACCCACCGGGCGCTTCACGGAAGCCCCCCGCTCCATGTGAATCTTCTTGTTGTAGACATCCACAGCAATCACACTTTGAGCATGCGACGTGCCGGAAACGACGGCCAGAACAGACAAAACCAGCGCCGCAATGGCCAGCCAGCGACGGATACCTAAATTGAGCAAAAAGCGGGGTTCCAACATGGACGGGCAGGATAGTGCCCAAGTGGCAGGGCGCAACCCCGGAATTGCTACTCAGCGATTGTGATCCATCAACAAATCCCCTTCCAGCCGACCATCTCCTCAACACCAACCCTTTCTCGCAATCAGAAGGCCAACTTTTTCCTTTTCAATTTCCCGCGAAAAGCTCATCATGTCAGCCCACGCTAGATTTTCAGTCGGTTTTCTTCCCTCCCAGGTAAGCGAAACCGGATAAATGTGAAAGCCTGCCCCTCCAACTCCGTTTTCTTCAAGCTACCCGCGGTTCACGATCAGGCCGCCCGGTAGTGCAAACCACAATTTTCCGCCCCGTCCCATCCTTACCAACCGAATCATGAAAACAACGACGAACAACATCAACCGCCGCACCCTGCTGCGCTCCTCCCTCTACGCAGGCACCGCCCTTGCCCTTCCCACCTGGTCCCGCGCCGCCGGAGCCAATGGCGACATTCGCGTTGCCGTGATCGGATTCAAAAGCCGCGGTGCAGGACACATCAACACCATTCTCGGACTGCAAAACGAAGGCGTCCGCCTCGTTGCCCTTTGCGACGTTGACTCCGATGTCATGGACAAACAGGTCGAGAAACTCGCCAAGAAAGACATCAAAGTCAAAACCTACAGCGACTACCGCAAGCTCATTGAAGATCCGGAAATCGACGCGGTCACCATCGCCACCCCCAACCACACGCACACCGTCATCACCCTTGCCGCTCTCGCCGCAGGCAAACACGTGTTCGCTGAAAAACCCGTCTGTCACAACATCCCCGAAGGCGTCAAACTCCTCGAAGCCGCCAAAAAAATCGAAGGCAAACTCATCCTCGTCCACGGCCAGCAGCGCCGCTCCGACCTCGGCTGGGCAGCCGCCATGGAATACGTGAAATCCGGTGCTCTCGGCAAAACCACCCTTTCCCGCGGCGTCAATTACAAGGCCCGCAAGAGCATTGGCAAGGTCAGCGGACCTCAGGACGCCCCCTCAACCGTCAACTACGACCTCTGGGCCGGTCCTCGCGAAACCACCCCGATCATGCGTGAACAGTTCCATTATGACTGGCATTGGCAGTGGGCTTACGGCAACGGCGACATCGGCAACCAGGGTCCTCACCAGCTCGACGTCGCCCGCTGGGCTCTCGGCAGCCCCGACAAACTTCCGCTCAAGGTCATGAGCCTCGGCAACCGCTGGGGATATGACGACGATGGCGAAACCGCCAACAACCAGCTCGCCTTCTACGATTACGGCGACGGCAAAACCCCGATCCTTTTCGACAACCGCGGTCTCCCCCGCGCCGACATGAACTGGCAGAAAGGTTTCGAGCCCGCCTACAAAGGCATCCGCATCGGCAACATCATCCATTGCGAAGGCGGTTATGTGGCCGAATCCAAGGCCTACGACGCCGAAGGCAAATTTAATGATCAGAAGTTCGAAATTCGTGACGGCCCCAACCACATGAAAAACTTCTTTGCCTCCATCAAGGAAGGCAAATTGATCGACCCAAATCTGCACGTCAGTCACGGTTTCCATTGCGCCGCCCTTGCCCACATGGCCAACATTGCCTATCGCATTGGCAAAAAAACCAGCACCGGAGAAATCAAGGAACGCCTCCAGGGCGACAAAGCCGGCCAGGAAACCTTCGACGATTTCGTCGCCAACCTCGCCGCCAACCAGATCAACGCCGACACCGATCAGGCCCTCCTCAGCCCCTGGCTCACCTTCAATCCCGACACCTACAAATTCGAAGGTGAATTTGCTGAAGAAGCCAACAAAATCAACGAAGGCGACGTCTACCGCAAAGGTTTCGAACTCGCCGAAGTCTAAACCTTCAGTTCCAGTTCAGTCCGTCAAGCGCCCCGGCCACCCCGGGGCGCTTTTTTTCGCCCTGGGACCGCCGGGCTCCAGCCCATCAAATTCCCGACGCAGTCAAAATGTCAGCGACACTCAGGTCACAAATAAAGTAGCAGCCAACGTCAGAGGGCTCGTTCTGGGTAGACAGTGCCCCCGCTTAAATCCCAACGAACCAGTTCATACATCACCATATTGCCCAAATCCCACAGGGCCACTCTCGGTAATTTGCAATACCGATGAGCGAAGTGACTTGTGCTGAACTGGAGTAATCACGCCCCCGTCCTCTAATGCTAGCAAATATCGTTCTGCTTCCAGCTTGTCGATGGTCTCAAATCGACGCTTTGCACGATCCTCAATATAGGCAGCCTTACGCTGGGACAGTTCTGCGACAAACGAGTCAAGCTGCTTCGGCGCACCTTCTATATGCAGACGTCCGTAATCGCTTGCGAACACAATCCCCTCTCTCCTCGTCGTCGAAAACCACAGATAAAACGAAACCGAAACCACCAGCCATACCGCCCATGCCGAATGCTCCACATGTCCCTCACCCATCACAAGCACCGCCATCAATATCGACAGGACAGCAAAAAAAATCGATAACCCGAGCAGTTTAAATTCCTGTCTCTTAAAAACTCCCTGGTCTCTTCCAATGCGGTCATACTCGATAACTGTGTCACTTGTCGAACTCAATGACACCTCAGCGACCTTGATTCCAGTAGCAACCAATTCGTATTCGGTCCTCTTAAAACCCAACATTCTTTTTGTCGCATGTTTCATAATAAAAACCACCATCAAGGCGGCAATCAATCAAGTGTCAACACTCAACCCTCAGATCCAGAATCCTGATCAATATCTGCTACTGAGAGCCCCCCCGAATCATTGTCCTGCGTCATCCTGTCGCTTTCGCGCCTCAATGCTGAGGCATATTCACACAAACCTCCAAGGCTCAGTCGAACAAGCCAGATTTCCCACAGACCAAAAAACGCACCCCTCCACCCCAGACAAACCCACCCGCCAGCCTCAGCGCGCAAAATTTCTCTAAACAAAGGCATGGATTATTCTCACGTTTACTTTCATACGTAGTCTATATCAAAGATAAGACAGCTTCCCACGTATCTGATGCGCTTCTCCACCCTCCTTAAAAATCCCGCTGACTGGATGCAGGGCCATGGCCCCCACTCGGAGATCGTCATGACCTCCCGCATCCGGCTCGCCCGCAACCTGCGCGGCTGGTCCTTCCCAGGCTGGTCCTCGGAAAAACAACGCGTCGAACTTCTCAATCAAGTCCGCCCCCTGCTCGCCTCCCTTCCTGAACTCAAGGACGGCTTCAACGAGGAATACCCCAGCCTCACCAAAACCAAAAAGCAGGTGCTCGTCGAACGTCACCTCGTCAGCCGTGAACATGCCGCCCGCTCGACCGGCTGTGCCGTGGTCATCGACCGCAAACAAAGCATTGCCGTCATGGTGAATGAGGAAGATCACTTCCGCATGCAAGGCATCCGCGCCGGTCTTGACCTGCGCACCGCCCACGACCTCGTCAACCGCATCGACAGCGCCCTCGAAGAAAACCTCAGCTACGCGTTCGACACCCGCCTCGGCTACCTCACCGCCTGCCCTACCAACGTGGGCACCGGCATGCGCGCCTCCGTGATGCTGCACCTGCCCGCGCTCGTTCTCACCGAACAGATCAAGCAGGTCATGAACGCCGTCAGCAAAATCGGACTCGCCGTCCGCGGCCTGTATGGCGAAGGCACTGAAGCCCTCGGCAACCTCTTCCAGGTTTCCAATCAGCACACTCTCGGCGAAACCGAACAGGAGCTCATCAGCCGCATCGAAGGTGTCGCCGAACACATCGTCCAGGCCGAAATCCACGCCCGCGAAAAGCTTCTCCACGAAAACGCCCTCATGCTGCATGACCAGGTCGGTCGCGCTTATGCCACCCTGCGTTTTTCTCACATTCTCAGTTCAAAGGAAGCCCTCACCCACCTCTCCCTGCTGCGCCTCGGCGCCGATCTGGACATCATCACCGATTGCGATCGCAGCCTGCTGGACATGCTGCTCCTCGAAATTCAACCCGCGCATCTTCAGCTTACCGCCAAACGCGATCTAAGCGTCGAAGAACGCGACAGTTTGCGGGCAGAAAACACCCGTGATCGATTGAAATCCGTCCCCGAACCATTAAACGTATCCAGTGACAACGACGCGGACGATTCCGCGCTTCCCCCTGAATCCCATGATGAATAACTTTACTCCCCGCGCCCAACAAGTCCTGGCACTTGCCAGGAAGGAAGCCGACCGCTTCAACCACAACTACGTGGGGACAGAGCACCTGTTGCTCGGCCTCATCAAGTTGGGTCAAGGCGTCGCTGTCAACGTCCTCACCAAGCTCGGCGTCGATCTCGACACCGTGCGCATGCAGGTCGAACAGCAGGTTGGCTCCGGTCCCGACACCAAAATGGTCGGCAACATCCCTTATACACCCCGCGTCAAAAAAGTTCTCGCCCTCGCCTCCAAGGAAGCCAAGGCTCTGAACCACTCCTACGTCGGCACCGAACACCTTTTGCTCGGACTCCTTCGCGAAGGTGAAGGCGTCGCCGCCCAGGTGCTTCGCACCCTCGACGTCAATCTCGAGAAAGCCCGCAACGAAATCCTCAAGGAGCTCGATCCCAACTTCGGCAACGAAGAAGAGGAAGAAGAAGGCGGTGGCAGTGGCGGTCCCGAAAGCTCATCCATGCCCAACGGCCCCAAGAAAGACAGCAAAACGCCTGCCCTCCGTGCCTTTGGTCGCGACCTTACCGAACTCGCCCAAAAAGGTGATCTCGATCCCGTCATTGGCCGCGCACCGGAAATCGAACGCGTCATCCAGATCCTTTGCCGCCGCACCAAAAACAACCCGGTGCTCATCGGTGAAGCCGGCGTTGGCAAAACCGCCATCGTCGAAGGTCTTGCCCAGGAAATCGCCCAGGGCAACGTCCCCGAAATCCTTCGCGACAAAAAAGTGATCGTCCTCGATCTCGCCCTGATGGTCGCCGGCACCAAATACCGCGGCCAGTTTGAAGAGCGCATCAAGGCCGTCATGGACGAGATCCGCCGCAACAAAAACGTCATCCTGTTCCTCGACGAACTTCACACCATCGTTGGTGCCGGTTCCGCTGAAGGAGCGATGGATGCCAGCAACATTCTGAAACCCGCCCTCAGCCGCGGTGAACTTCAGTGCGTCGGTGCCACCACCCTCAACGAATTCCGCAAATACATCGAAAAAGATGCGGCGCTGGAACGTCGTTTCCAACAGGTCAAAGTCGATGAACCAAGCGTTGAAGACGCCATTCTCATCCTCAAAGGCCTCAAAGGAAAATACGAGTCCCACCACAAGGCCCGTTTCGATGCCAAAGCCCTCGAAGCCGCCGTCAACCTCAGCAGCCGTTACCTGCCGAGCCGGTTCCTTCCCGACAAGGCGATCGACATCATGGACGAAGCCGGTGCCAAAGCCCGCATCTCCTCCATGACCCGTCCACCGGAATTGAAGGTCATCGAAGCCGAAATCGAGTCCATCCGCGTCGAAAAAGAAGTCGCCATCAAGGAACAGGACTTCGAAAAAGCCGCGCATCTTCGCGACAAGGAGAAAGCTGCCAAAAAACGTTTCGATGACACCCTTGAAACCTGGCGCGCCACCAACACCGAGAAGATTGTCGATGTCACCGAAGAGGACATCATGGCCGTCGTCAGCAAGTGGACCGGCGTCCCCCTCAACCGCATGGAACAGGCCGAAGCCGAGAAACTCCTCAAAATGGAAGACGAGCTTCGCAAACTGGTCATCGGTCAGGACGAAGCCGTGGTTGCCATCAGCAAGGCCCTGCGCCGCAGCCGTGCCGACCTCAAAGATCCCAAGCGCCCCATCGGCAGCTTCATCTTCCTCGGCCCCACCGGCGTCGGCAAAACCTTCCTCGCGAAGAACCTCGCCGAATTCATGTTTGGCAGTGCCGAATCGTTGATCCAGCTCGACATGTCGGAATACATGGAGAAACACACCGCGAGCCGCTTGATCGGAGCTCCTCCAGGTTACGTCGGTTATGAAGAAGGCGGTCAACTCTCCGAAGCCGTGCGCCGCCGTCCTTACAGCGTCGTGCTCTTCGACGAAGTCGAAAAAGCCCACCCCGATGTCATGCATCTCCTCCTCCAGATCCTGGAAGAAGGTCAGATCACCGACAACTTCGGCCGCAAAATCGACTTCCGTAACACCGTCATCATCCTCACCTCCAACATCGGTGCCGAGACCATCAAACGCCAGACCAGCCTTGGTTTCGCCGCGATGCAGCAGGACATTGCCGATCACGAAGGCATCAAGGGCAAGGTGATGGAAGCGGCGAAGAAGGCCTTCAAGCCCGAGTTCATCAACCGTCTCGATGACATCATCGTGTTCCAGACCCTGGAGAAATCCCAGCTCAACCGCATTGTCGATCTCGAGATCAGCAAAGTGCTCAACCGCCTCAAGCGCAAGCGCATCAGCCTCACCCTCGAAGACAGTGCCCGCGAGTTCCTCATCAAGGAAGGTTACGATCCTCAATACGGTGCCCGCCCGATGCGTCGCGCCGTCGAGAAAAACATCGAAGACCCGCTCGCGGAAGCCCTGCTCCGTGGCGAAGTGAAAGAAGGCGATGTCGTCAAACTCATCCACGAGCCCGACGCCAAAGTCCTGAAGTTCATCAGCCTCGGCGAAGATCCTGGCACTCCTCCGAGCGAAACCGCCATCGTCACCGCCGGAGAGTAATATTCAAAGCGACCGCGAAGTTCTACTTCGCATCGCATCAGTTCAAACGAAGTGGAGCCCGACTCCACTTCGTTTTTTTATGCCAAAATCATCCTGCCCAGGTGTCGACGTCGCTCAAAAGTTTTTCCCATGGCCAATCAGAACCCACTTGAAACTCAACGCGTTTTGGCTAGCATGCCACCAAACCCGCTCCCGGCCATTTATCGACAGCTCCCATGAACTTCATTCGCCGCCCAAAAGGTGAACTCATCCAATGGCTCATGCTGATGGCCCTCCTCGTCATCAGCCCGCTGTTTCTCCCTCCCGAGCCCGGCGAAAAAGGATATGATGCGCCCTTCCAAACCGAAAAACTTCAGCAGCTCACCAAAGCCACCCCGGAAGTGGTCCTCATCGGCAATTCCATGACTGACACGAGGGTGGACCTCGAGGTGCTGGACAAGTTCATCCACCCCTACAACTCCGCCTTTCTCGTCGAACACGGCAGCCGCAGCACCATGTGGTATCTGCTGTTCAAGAACTTTGCCCTGAACCTCAATCCTCCCCCCAAACTGGTGGTCGTTTTTTTCCGTGATTACGATTTCACCAATCCCGCCCTCAAGCTCACCGGCCCCAAATTGCGCGAACTCTACAGCTTCATGCAGCCTGGCGATGAACAACTCGTTGACCTCGCCTCCTCCACCCAGCCAACGACCAGGCCGCAATCCATCTTCGCACAGAAATACCTCTCCGAGCATCTCTCCAACGACATGCGCCGCCGCATTTCCGAATGGTCCATGGACTTCGCCACCCTCGGCCAGTCTGACGGCGCAGAGAAGAAACTGCAAAAACACCTCGACCAGGTTTTCGCCTTCACTGAACTGCGCGGCGACGTCTTCGATGCCGGAGCACTCGACAACGATCTTACCACCAACACCCCCGCGCCCTTCCCTGCCGATCCCACCCAAACCCTGCTCCCCCACTTCGTCGAACTCGCCAAGAAGCACCACATCCACCTCTGCTTCTACCGCGTCAAAAGACGCCCCGACAAACGCAGCGTCGACAATCAAAACTCCCGCCTCACCACCTACATCAACGATTTCCGCGAGTGGGCCGAATCCCAGGGGTGCACCTTCATCGACGAGAGGCCCGACCCACGGCTTACCCTCTCCATGTATGGCAACGGCGACCACCTCGCCGCCCCCGCCAAACCCGCCTACACCGCCATCTTCCACGAACGCATCCGTCCCCTGCTGAGTATTCGCTAGTCGACAACGACGACCTCCTCCTGTGCTTTTTCAGACTCTTACCTTTCTGACTTTCTTCACCATCGTCTTCGCCATCTACTGGATGCTGCAACGACGCTGGCAAAACTATTTCCTGCTGATCGCCAGCTACGTTTTTTATGGATGGGTCGAGCCCTGGTGGTTGTTGCTCATCGCCCTCACCAGCGTGGTCGACTTCACCTCCGCCCGCTTCATCAACAAGCGCCCCCACCAGCGCAATCGCTTCCTGCTTCTCTCGCTCATCACCAACATCAGCATCCTCGCCACCTACAAATACTTCAATTTTTTCTCCTCGTCCGTCACCTCCCTCTTCAATCAGTTTGGATTTGAAACCGACCCCTTCCTCCTCCAGGTCGCCCTTCCCGTCGGCATCTCCTTCTACACTTTTCAGAGCGCCAGTTATGTCATTGATGTCTACCGCGGCAAGGTCGAAGCCCGGCGGAAACTCCCCGACTACCTCCTCTTCGTTGCCTTCTTTCCGCAACTCGTCGCCGGCCCCATTCTGCGCGCCAACGACCTCCTGGTGCAAATCGAGAAACCCCGCACCTTCGATGCCCGCATCGCCCGCAGTGCCGTTCTGCTCATCCTCTGGGGACTCTACAAAAAACTCGTCATCGCCGACAACGTCGCCCTCGTCGCCAACAAAATCTTCGCCCTCGACACCCCGTCTTTTCCCATCGTGTGGGCCGGTGCCTTCGCCTTCGGCGTGCAGATCTATGCCGATTTCTCCGCCTACACCGACATTGCCCGCGGCTGCTCCCGACTCCTCGGATTCGAACTCTGCCAAAACTTCAACCACCCTTACCTCGCCGATTCCCCCCAGGCCTTCTGGCGTCGCTGGCACATCAGCCTCTCCACCTGGTTCCGCGACTACGTTTACTTCCCTCTCGGCGGCAGTCACGGCTCTTTGCTTCAGCAATGCCGCAACCTCCTCATCACGTTCCTGCTGAGCGGACTCTGGCACGGAGCCGCCTGGAACTTCATCCTTTGGGGAGCCTGGCACGGCGCCCTGCTGGTTTTGTGGACCCTCTGGAATCGTGCCCCCGCCTCGCTACGACCCGAAAAAATCCCCTGGCTGCTCCGCGTCGTCCTCACCTTCATCCTCATCCATGTCGGCTGGCTCATGTTCCGCGAACAAAGCCTGTCCCACCTCTGGGCCCATCTCACCCAAAACCCCTTCACCGCCCCCGAAGCCGACTGGCGGGCCGCCCTTCGATTCGCCTTCATGGCTGCCTTCTACGCCCTCCCCCTTTACCTCGTCCACCCTCTCATCGACTTCTGGCTGCATCGAAAACAAGCCGATTCCACCAGCCAACATTATCCCGGCTGGAAATGGACCACCGTGATCACCGCCGCCTCCGCCCTCATCTACTGGGGCATCATCATCCTGCGCAGTCCCGAAACCGCCGACTTCATTTACTTCCAGTTTTAATGGAGCCTCGCTGACCCAAGCCCCGCATCCCACTTCTCTTTCCGCTTTGCTCAGCCCCAAAACTGTGCAAAATGGACCGCCCCATGACTGATGCCATTCCCAACGTCCTCGCTGAACGCTACGCCACGCCCGCCATGCGCGCCATCTGGTCCGGTGAAGGCAAGGTCAAGCTCGAGCGCGAACTGTGGATCGCCGTCATGAAAGCCCAGCGCGACCTCGGCATCCCCGTCCCCGCCGGCACCATCGAAGATTACGAGCGCGTCAAGGATCAGGTCGACCTCGACTCCATCATGCGCCGCGAACGCATCACCCGGCACGACGTCAAAGCCCGCATTGAAGAATTCTGCGACCTCGCCGGCCACGAACACATCCACAAAGGCATGACCAGCCGCGATCTCACCGAGAACGTCGAACAGCTGCAAACCTTCCGCGCCCTCGAACTCGTCCGCACCAAAGCCGTCGCCGCCCTCATCAAACTTTCCTCCCGCGCCAGTCAGTTCCGCGACATCCCCCTTACCGCCCGCACCCACAACGTCGCCGCCCAGGTCACCACCTTCGGTAAACGCCTCGCCATGTTCGGCGAAGAATTTCTCGGCGGCCTTAACGCCCTCGAGTCCGTCATCCAATCCTACCCAGCCCGTGGCCTCAAAGGAGCCGTCGGCACCCGACTCGACCAGATCAGCCTCTTCGAAGGCGATGCCGCCAAAGCCGGTGAACTCGACGAAAAAGTCGTCGCCTACCTCGGCCTCCCCCTCGCCTTCGACGCCGTCGGTCAGGTCTACCCACGCAGTCTCGACTTCCGCGTCGTCGCCGCCCTCACCGACCTCGCCTCCGGCCCCGGCAGCTTCGCCAAAACCCTCCGCCTCATGGCTGGACACGAACTTGCCTCCGAAGGTTTCGCCAAAGGCCAGGTCGGCTCCTCCGCCATGCCGCACAAGATGAACAGCCGCTCCTGCGAACGCATCAACGGCTTCCACGCCATCCTCAAAGGCCACCTCGCCATGGCCTCCGCCCTCGCCGGCGACCAGTGGAACGAAGGCGACGTCTCCTGCTCCGTCGTGCGCCGCGTCATGCTCCCCGACGCCTTCCTCGCCATCGACGGTCTCCTCGAAACCTTCCTCACCGTCCTCAACCAAATGGAAGTCTTCGAAGCCGTCGTCCTCAGCGAACTCGAACGCTACCTCCCCTTCCTCCTCACCACCACCGTCCTCATGCAAGCCGTCAAAAACGGAGCCGGACGCGAAGCCGCCCACGAAGCCATCAAAGAACACGCCGTCGCCACCATCGGCGACCTTCGCAAAGGCACCATCTCCCTCAACAACCTCTTCGAACGCCTCGCCGCCGACCCCCGCCTCGGCCTCACCAGCGAACAATTCACTCTCATCAGCGAACAAGGCCGCGCCAACACCGGAGCAGCCGCCGCCCAGGTCGACACCTTCGCCAAAAAAGTTCAAACCCTCGCCCAAAAACATCCCACCGCCGCCACCTACCAACCCGGCGATATTTTGTAACTGACCCCTTCATCCTTCCGCCTTCATCCCTCATCCTTTTATGAAATACTTCGCCATCTTCATCACCATCGCCCTGTTCAGCGTGATGGGTTACCTCATCTACGAACAACGCAACGAGGCCACCGCCCTCAAAAACGAGTTTGAACTGCTGCGCCGTCAGCAAAATCCCGCTGCCGTCAACGAGCGCGACCTCGAAATCGCCAAACTCGAAAGCCAGATCCTCGCCCAACAACAGAGCGAGCAGTCTCCCAGCTCTCTGCCTCCGCTCAACCCACCCCCGACGACGGCAACCGCAGGCAACCTCCCTCCCCTGAGTCCACCTCCTTCCATGCAATCACCGCAACAACAACTTGGCGGTCCCATCGTCCCTCCCGGCGGCGTCCCAGCCCCCATCGCCCCTCCCCCACTCACCGCCCGTCAACGTCAGATCCTCGCCGCTCCTCCGATCGGCAAAGTCACCGAGTATCAGCAGGAATACGGCTTCGTCGTCATCAGCGCCAACGCCGCGATGAAAGTAGAAACCAGCATGACCTTCGCCATCCGCCGCGAACAAAACATCATCGGCCGCATCAAAGTCACCTCTGTCGACGAAGGCAGCACCATCGCCGACATCCTTCCCAACACCGTCCCTCCCGGCATCACCGTCGTCGTCGGTGACGACATCATCCAGGACCTGCCTTAAAAGGATAAAGGATGAAGGCGAAAGGATAAATTTTTATGAAATCGCGCCTCGACCAGCTTCTCGTCGCGCGCGGCCTCTGCGAATCCCGGGAGCAAGGCAAACGCCTCATCCTCGCCGGTGACGTCCTCGTCAACGACACCCCCGTCACCAAAGTCGGACAACTGGTCGCCGAAGACGTCGTCCTGCGCGTCAAAGAGCCGCCCAAATACGTCAGTCGCGGCGGTTTTAAACTCGAAGGCGCCCTGCAACAGTTCAACATTGACCCCACCGGCTGCACCTGCCTTGACATCGGAGCCTCCACCGGCGGATTCACCGACTGCCTCCTGCAACACGGAGCCTCAAAAATCTACGCCTTCGACGTCGGCACCAACCAGCTCGTCTGGAAATTGCGCAACGACCCGCGCGTCATTTCGCGCGAGAAATACAACGTCCGCCACCTCGACCCCGCCGACATCCCCGAGCCCCTCGACCTCATCGTCGCCGACGTCTCTTTCATCTCCCTCACCCTCGTCCTCCCTCCGGCGCTCCCCCTTCTCAAACCCGGCGGCAACGCTCTCGTGTTAATAAAACCCCAGTTTGAACTCAGCCGCGACGAAATCGGCAAAGGCGGCATCGTCCGCGAGCCCGAACTCCATCAGAAAGCCTGCGACAAAATCCACGCTTTCATCGATCATCTCCCCGGCTTTCAGTGGAACGGCCTCATCGACTCCCCCATCACCGGCACCGACGGCAACCGCGAATACCTCGCCTGGATCAAAGTGTCCAGTCTGTGACCCTCTCGTGACACAGGCGTGCAGCCCATAAGCATATACCTAAAAGTTGAAGTATGCATTGAGCTGGCTATGTTGGCTGATGCAACCGCGAACTTTGGTCGAAGATGAGTGGGAGGTGCTGCGGCGCTTTCTCCCTGAAAACTTGG
>NZ_VAUV01000023.1 GCF_005780165.1 Phragmitibacter flavus
GTTAGAAGACAAGCGAGCAAGTCATCAAGAGAAGGTCACGCAGATCAAGGAAAGGCCTCCCTTGTTGGCCATTGCGCACCCATTGACGGGCCATCAACGGATGGAATGGGCTTTTTACACAGTCTGGACACGTCGGTGGTCCGACGGATGAAGGTTTCTGGCTGCGGGGAAGGAATGGCGAGAGAGGTTCTTTGGCTGTGGCCTGTAGACCGACGAAACGTCGGTGGTCCGACTGGTGAGACTTCGGTTGCGGTGAAGGGCTTTGGCTGTGGGCTTTAGACCGACGACACGTCGGTGCTCCATGGACTAGACGAGGCGGTCGCGCATGGCTTTGGCGACGGCGCCTTGCATGGTGTTGACGTGGAGTTTGCGGTAGATGCGGCGGAGGCAGTTGTCGACGGTGTGGATGCTGAGGGTGAGGCGGTCGGCGATTTCTTTTTTGATGAGGCCGTCGACCATGCATTCGAGGACTTCGCGTTCGCGATCGGAGAGGGTTTCGCCGGGTTCGGGGGTTGGGGGGCGGGTGGTGTTGAGTCGGGTGAGGACTTTGCGGGCGACCTGGGGATGCATGGGGGAGCCGCCGTTGAGGACTTCGTGGATGCCTTCGACGAGGGCTTGGGGAGGGGTGGATTTGAGGAGGTATCCAGAGGCTCCGGCGCAGATGGCGGTGTAGATTTTATCGATGTCGTCAAACACGGTGAAGACGACGATCTCGGTATTGGGTGAGGTCTGTTTGAGATGGGTGATGCCTTCGAGGCCGTTCATGCCGGGGAGGCCGAGGTCCATGATGACGACCTGGGGGGCGGTGGTGAGGTTGATGTTGAGGGTTTTGAAGGCGTCTTCGCAGGAGGGAAAGGCTTGGATGGTCCAGTTGTCACAGGCGGTGCGGAGGGTTTCGGCGAGGACTTCGCGGAGGGGGCGATTGTCTTCGATGATCCAGATGTGGGTGGTGCCGGTGGTGGACATTTGGATTAGGATCTACGGGAGGGGGACGGTGAGGGTGAGGGTGGTGCCGTTGTTAGGGGTGGTGGACTGGAGATCGAGTTTGGCGTGGAGTCGGGTGGCGCGGGTGCGGAGGTTGCGGAGGCCTGCACCGGGCTGGAATTGGGGGGAGGATTCGTCGAAACCGATGCCGTTGTCGTGGAGGGTGAGGTGGAGGTTTTTTGGGGTCCAGTCGAGGGTGAAGTTGGCGGTGTCGGCCTGACTATGGCGGGCGGTGTTGGCGCAGGCTTCCTTGACGAAGAGGAGCAGGTCGCGGGACCATTCGACGGGAGGTGGTTTGAGGTCTGTTGGCGGTGGGTTGGATTGGATGGTGAGGTTGGAGACGGCGGGTTCGAGGATGCGACGGGCGGTTTGTTCGAGGCGCTGGCTGATGGTTTGCCAGTTGCCGGGTTGGGGGTCGAGGAGCCAGACGAGGTCGCGCATGGAGTCGATGGTTTCGCGGGCGCTGTCGGCGAGGGTGCTAAGGCGTTGATGGGTGCGTTCGGGATTGGAGGTTTCGTTTTTGGCGAGTTCGGCGACCAAGGCAAGGTGGCTGAGACGGCTGCCGACTTCGTCGTGGAAGTCGCGGGCGAGGCGTTCGCGGACTTCGATGCGGGCGAGATGGAGTCGGCGTTTTTGCCAGAGGAGGCCGATGAGGAAGAGGGTCAGGAGAATGATGGCGAGGAGGAAGCTGCTGCGGATGAGGGCGGTTTGGAACTGGGTTTGGGTGAGTTGCAGTTGGGCGGAGAGATGGGTGGATTGTTGTTCGAGGTTTTGGCGTTGGGTGATGGCGGCGAGCCAGGTGGGCCAGTCGAGAAGTCGGCGCTGACTGGAGTAGCCGTCGACCAAGGCGGGCTGGGTCCAGATGGGGGTTTGGACTTGGTCGAGGGAGCGGACGGGTTGATTGAGGGCGATGTTTTTTCCTTGGGAATACACTTCGAGTTCAGCGAGGGCGAAGATGTAGTCGCCGGTGCGGGCCCAGAGGGAGGTGGCTTCGATGCGGATGCGGCGGGCGGGGATGTTGGCGATGGGCAGGGTGACCATGCTGTCGCCGGGATTGGGGAAACCTGTGGGGGGAGTTTGCCAGAGGAGTTGAGGGTTGGTGGGAGATTGATCGGTGTAGGCGAGGACGCGGAAGGTGGGGGGGAAGCCGAAGCCGGTGATGTCGGCGTAGTCGCGGGGGCGGGCGGGGATGAGGCGGATTTCGTCGATGGGGTGATCTTTTTGGAGGTCGACTTCAACCCATTTGGGGACTTCGGAGGAGTTGGCGGCGATGACGCTGTGGTAGCCGTTGCTGGGGGAAGGTTGGGGGCCGGTCAACTGGCCGCACCAGAGGTGGCCGTCGGTAAGATTTTGGTTGGTCCAGCGTGGGGGATTGAGGATTTCGGCGGAGGAGGTGACGGTTTTGCCGAGGGCGATGTTCTGGCCGTTTTGGTTGAGGACGACGATTTCGCCGAGGGAGAAGAATTGCGAGGACTGGCGGCGGCGGAAGCCGTGGATGTCGAGTCGGAGGTAACGAGCGTTGGTGGGTGCGACGGGGTGGAGTTTGAGGAACGGCAGGGTGATGCCTTCGCCGGGGGTGGCTTCGCGCCATTGGGCGATGATGGTTCCGGGTTGACCTGAAGTGGGGCTGAGGGAGACGGTGATTTCGGAGGGGAATCCGCTGTCGGGGTCGCCGGGTGCGGGATCGCTGATGCGGGCGGGGAACAGGACGATTTGTTCGGGGGTGGTCGATTGGCCGAGGTCGAGTTCGAGCCAGGCGGGATGTTGGGCGCGGCCATGGAAGCCGATGCGACCGTGGGTTTGTGAGGTGACGTTGGGGGCGGGGAGCTGGCGGAAATTGGTTTCGAGTTGGTCGAGCTGGGTGCGAAGAGCGCGGGATTGCTGGTGGAGGCGCAGCGGGTTCCACGAGGAGGAAGAGCTGGAGGTGCCGGGACTTTCGGCGTGGGTTGGGCCGGGGAGGAAAAGAAGGAGGAAGATGAGGGCGGTGAAGAACCGGGTCACCCGGCTAGTGTTGCGGGTGGGTGAGGTGGCGTCAATGACGCGATGGCGTCACGTGGGGTGGGAGTGCGGACATTCCTGTCCGCCGTATTTTGCAGTTGCGCCGAGGTTTGTCGAATGGCAGGCAGGAGTGCCCACGCTCCTTCCTCTATTGCAAACGTGCAGACGTTCGGGTTCTGCGCAGGATGCGCAGAACGACACGCGGGACGCGTATGCTCCCCAAGATTGAGGATATGTGGCGGCTATGGAGTAGGAGGAGGAGTAAGAGGAGGAGTAGGATTAGGCTCCTCGTCGGGGTCGTGGCGGACGCCGATGTCGAGGATGGCGCGGGCGTTTCTGTAACCCTGGAAGAAGACGGGTTCCGCAATGACGAACTGCTGCATCAACTTATCCAGGGACCATTCGAAGTGATCATCGAGTTTCTTGAAGGCGGCTTCGACGGCGTCGGTGGATTGGGAAATGGAAACCTGGGCACCGCGAGGGGCGTCTTTCATCAGGTCGTATTGGGTCACGGCGGATTCCATGGCGCTCAGTAAAGCGGCAGTCATTCCGAATCCGGCAAGGCTGGGTTGTCCGGCGGGTGGCGGGGTGGTGGTTTGGTCAGCGAACAACGCGGCGGCTTCGGTGTATAGATTCAACGCAGCGGCGGAACGTTCGCCATCTTTGAGGGAAGCCAGATAAGTGCGTGGGAAGCCGAAGCGTTCGCGCAAGGGGATGTTGCCGGCCTCATGAGCATAAGCCGCCACGATGCCGGAGACGGCAAGGGTGGCGACAATCATTTGTTCGCTGAGGTTTTCTTTGGAGAGCCTTTGTCCGGCACGCGCGGTGCGCTGCAGATCACCGAGACTGGCGATGTTGCTGGTAAGGGTGGCCAGTTTGGTCACGGCCTGGTTGAAGCCTGCATTGGCGGTCCACAATGGGACATAGCTTTCGCGGCGGAGGTATTCGAGCGTGGACGTGGCCATGCGCAGTTTGTTGCCTTGTCAGTCAGTCATAGGGGGGATGGGGGATGAGAGTTGAGGGTTGAGAGTCTGAAAACGGCCAAGGGCGCTTCAGACCGTTTGCTTGGACTACTAACATTGAGTCCCGAAAAGGTGACCCTTCCCATCGCCGTGTTGACTGTGGCAGTGCAGGACTGAATCGATCCGCTCTCTTCAGTGTCTTGTGAAGCGATGTTACAAAAGACGCTTGTCAGAAAAACGAGTCAGCAGGATGCTTTGCCAAGCAAGCAGCTTCGGGAGTTGTTACCGTTTTGGGCGGCGCGTTAGTGGGAAGCAATGGGCATGCCAAAAGATCGATGCCGTCTCTTTTTTTCCCTAAAAAGGTGAAATCGTTAGACTGACGAATTGATGAGTGAACCGCGCCAGACACCTAGGATGATGAGTAGGACACCAAGTAGGATAACTGCATCCATGATGCATCGTGTATGAAAGTAGTAGCGTGCCTTAATGCGAAATACTTTCCAGCATCCCAATTTGAACCATGTGGGTTTAAGAGTTTGAAACATGTCATGATCAATAGGGAAATGATTGGCGTAGTTTGGCAACAATGCCTCATATTCCTTTGTCACTCGTGAGATCTCGGCGCGTTTCTTTCTGTCGTCTTTGATTTCTTTGGCTTGTCTAAGGACGTCATACAAATGACCAATCTTCAGTGCGCAGTCATGGTGTGACCGGGCCTGGAGTTGATAGTGTCGTGAGGTAACGATAAGGGTTTGAGCAAGGAGCAAGACTGAGAGCGATGTTGTTCCGAATCCCAAGAGCTCTGGTGAGATTGTTTTAAAAATGGGATGTGGAAAATAGGGAATGAGGCCCACTATTATCAAATATGAAGAAAGGATGGTGTTTGCCCACATTCCATAGTTGTCCATTTCCTCACACCTTCTTGCTGCATTGAATCGAGCGCCTTTGGTGATCCAAAGTTTAAAGTTCAATTCATGCTCCCAACTGTTTTTAGTTAAGTAGGGTGGTAGATCTATCTTGGCGCTTCTCTGTTTTCGAAAATAGTCGCGATACTCTTTCTCTTCTTCGCGCTCTTTAAGTCGCTTTAAAATCAGGGAGCGTCGTTTGAAGTGCTTACTAACCGTTTGGCAAAGAGTTCGATCCTTCCTCCAAAGCATTATTTTTCTTAATAGGAGGCGGGATCTAGCTCTCATTTTGTCGATTTTTTTGAATAGGGGAACTAGGAATTGGCTTTTTCTATATCAAGATTGGGAAGGCCGCTGACAATTTTGATTGTTTCCAAGCTGACGGTGATGATACGGAGGAAAAGTTCAAGCGGATATTTTGGGTTGCCCATGGTTTCGATGGCCCAGAGGTTGGCGTCGTTGACGATGCCGCTGTCTTTGTCGGTGGTCACGGCCTGGCGTTCCATCACCCATTCGAGGGCAGGTTTGCCGTTTACCACGTATTCGTAAGCCTCCAGCGGAATGTCGCGGACAGTGATGCGGTCATTGTAGATCACAGTGCTCTTGTCACTCACGTTTTTGCCGTGGGGGTCGCGGGTCTTGGCAAATTTCATCTTCGTCACCCGGTAGTCGGCGTCAGTGAGGGCCGCGCGAGGCACTTTGCGGGTGTCGAGTTTCGCTCCGGGGTGGATTGACACGGTTTCGTAGTTGAGATGCAAGTGGGCGAGGTCGCGGCCTGCTTGAGTAAAGGCGCGGAAGTCGGCGTAGGTTTTTACGGCGGGAATGCGCGGGAGTTCTTTGCCCAGGTTGTCAGCGTAGCGGCTGCGGTAGACGGGCGAATGCAGCAGGCCGTAGATGTAATAAAAGAGGTCTTCCTTGTTGATCGCATCGCCAGGATACGCCGCTTGGAAATGCGCCAGCCCCGCGTCGGTGATCGCGTCGCTGCGGGTGTAGGTTGGCTCACTAGCGTCGCTATTGCTTTCAAACAATTCGTCGTCATCGGTATCCCCCGCCTTCTCGAAAAGGTAGAGGGGAAAACACTGGGTTCCTCCTTTCATCGCAGAGATACAAAACTCGACTGGAACATTTGAAACAAGTGCGGTGAACCCGGTGATGCAGCCTGGAGCTGAAGTGCATATCGCCAAATTCTCCACCTTTGAGGGAGGGAAGATTTTGGGCATTTGGTAGACCCTCTCGTTGAGGGTTCGGTTGAAATACATCCACTGCTTTGTGAATGGCCGATAGACGCCTTGTCTAATGGCGCCGGCCTCAAACTTAACCCTCCGTCCACGGGCTAAGTCTTGTTTTAAGTTGTGGGTCCAACTGATTTGCATCGAGTCAGTGTTGATGAACGCCTCAAGGGCGCTTTCGCTTGCCTTCCGGTCGAGGCCTGGGTGCGCCTTAGCAAACCGTTCGCACTCACGATTGTAGAACTCAATCATGCGCGCCACATTCGAAGCCACGGCAGATTTCGAGCCGTTAAAACACCATTTATCTCGGCCCGTCAGCACGCCTTGGGAGAAGTTCGCGAAAACCTTTTGGCCATCCCCCTTCTTGTCACCAGCCGCAATGTGTTCCACAAAGCTGGCGTCGCGTTGCCTTAACCAATCCCCATGTGGATCTGGAACAATTGTTTTCCACCCTTCCGCGTCTGTGATCCCTCGGATGTCTTGAAACTCGACTATTTTGGCGAGTTTCTCTTCGCGACTGAGGTATTCCCCAATGTCATGAAAATGAATCTGCCCTCTTTCCTGTGCGACGGCGTTTTTCACAAGTAAACTAATCGCGATTGGGGCACGGCTGCCGCCGCCAAAGATTTTACCTCCTTCTTTCCGGGACCGCTCCCCCTGAGTCCGCTGATCTCCCCGAAGGTGGAAGATGTGAATGCTTGAGAATTCGTCGGCCAAACATTTGCGAAGCCCATCCGCTGAGTTCGTGTCCACGAAGCCGCCGTTTGTAACGAAGCCAATAATGCCACTCTTCCCTATACGGTCAGACGCCCATCGGATCGCTCGGACGTAGCTGTTGTAGAGCCCTTTTGAGAGTGTTCCTCGCGATTGCATGACATAGGTGCTGCGAATTCGGTCGTCCAAGTGCGGGTAAACCAAGTTCCCGGTGTTGTCGTTCTCACTGTCTTGTCCTTCTGAATACGGCGGGTTGCCCATGATGACCCGGATATCGAGGGCCTTCTGGCGCTTCCGCCGGGCGCTGTTGTGCTCCATCAGTTCGCTGACGAGGTCGCCCTTCTCATACATCTGGAAGGTGTCGGTGAGGCAGATGCCCTGGAAGGCTTCATACTCGCCGCCGACGATGGCGTGATAGACGGCTTCGATGTTGATGGCGGCGATGTAGTAGGCGAGGAGGACGATTTCGTTGGCGTGGATCTCGTGTTGGTATTTGTGGGGAAGCTGTTCTTTGCTGATGAGGCCGCTTTGGAGGAGGCGGGTGATGAAGGTGCCGGTGCCGGTGAAGGGGTCGATGATGTGGATGCCTTTGCTGCCGAGGGTCTGGCCGAATTCGCTTTGGAGGAGGTCATTGATGCTGTGGATGATGAAGTCGACGACTTCGACGGGGGTGTAGACGATGCCGAGGCGCTCGGTCATCTTTGGGAAGGCCTTACGAAAGAATTTGTCGTATAGTTCAACGACGATTTTCTGTTTGGCTGCGGCGTTGTCGATATCTTTGGCGCGCTCTTTAACGCTGGCGTAGAATTTGTCCAGGGTGTCGGCTTCTTTGTCCAGACGGTGTTCATTAAGCACATTGAGCACCTGCTGCATGGCTTGGGAGACAGGATTTTGGCTGGCGAATGAATATTCCTCAAACAGGGCGTCAAAGACAGGTTTGGTGATGAGATGCTGGGCGAGCATCTCAATGACTTCAGCGTCAGTTATGGAGTCGTTGAGGTCGTCTCGAAGTTCGTGGGCGAAGGCGGTGAAAGCGGCGACTTCTTTGGTATTCTGAGGATTGCTGACAAGCTGGGTGATGCGGGTGATGTGGGTGCGGGCGATCTTGGCGATGTCGTTTGCCCAGTCTTCCCAGTGATTACGGTTACCGCATTTCTTGACGAGCTTGGCGTAGAGCGCGCGTTCGAGTTCGCCGACATTGAAGGCGAGTTCGGTCTGAGTTTCGACGACATAAGGAGTGGCTGGTTCGGCTATGGTGTTGCCGCTCTTAGCGCTAGACTTAGAATCGGATTTGGTTTTGGTGCTCTTTTTCTGAACCTTGTCGGTGATGGCAATAACCTCCATCTTGCGAGTGTCTTTTCCGATGAGGTCTAGCTTGTTGACGAAGGCGTCGAATCGGTCGTCGTGAGAACGGAGGGCTTGGAGGACATCCCAGACGACTTTGTAGGTTTTGTTGTCGTTGAGGGCTTCGTGGGGTTCGATGCCAGCAGGAATGACGACGGGGAGGATGACGTAGCCGAGTTTCTTTTTGCCATCGGGGGTGCGGCGCATGACGCGGCCGACGGATTGAACGACGTCGACTTGGGAGTTGCGCGGGGTGAGGAAGAGGACGGCATCAAGGGCGGGAACGTCGACGCCTTCGGAAAGGCAGCGGACGTTGCTGAGGATGCGGCAGGTGTTTTCGGGAGAGGGGGCTTTGAGCCAGTTGAGTTTTTCCTCCTTTTGGGCGGCGTTCATGGTGCCGTCGACATGAGCGGCTTCGCAGAGGAGGGATACGTCGCTGTCTTCTTGTTCTTGATAGGCCTCAACAACGGCCTGGAACATGGAGGCGATTTCTTTGGAACTCACTTTGTGGCTTTTTTGCCCTTGGTGACGCTCGATGACCTGACAGAAGGCGACGGCGCGACGCATGGGGTCGGGATCGAAGCTAAGGTCCTGGTTAAGGCCTTGTTTGCTGAGGGCTTTCCAGCATCCGATGATGCGGGCGGCGTCGTCGACTTTGAGCTGGTTGTTTTCGTCCTTGAGGAGGTTTTGAAGGCGGGCGCTGACGTGGGCTTCGTCAATGGTGAGGACGAGGACCTTGTAGTCGGTGAGGAGTTCGAGCTGGACGGCTTCGGAGAAGGTGATGACGTGGAACTGTTTTCCGTAAAGGGCTTCGTCGTCCATGGAAGCCAGGGCGACATTGTCCCGCTCGGCGGTGGCTTTGGCGATGTCCGCGTAAATGCGCGGAGTCGCGGTCATGTAGAGGCGCTTGTGCGCGCGAATGTATTCGTTGTCGTGGATTTTGACGAAGTTGCTTTCTTCTTGTGAATCGAAGGTGGCACCGGTAGTGCGGTGAGCTTCGTCGCAAATGACCAGATCAATAGGTGGGAGGCCGTGAAGGTGCTGGGCGCGGCTGATGACTTCGAGGGAGTGGTAGGTGGAGAAGATGACGCTGAGGTGTTGGGCGTCGTGACGCTTTTTGACTTCGGAAGCAAGTCGCTTGGCGTCGGTGGTGGCTGGGTAGCGGAGTTCGTGAGCGTAGGTTTGAACGATGTCTTCGTCCTTGTTGCGCTTTTTGCCGACTTCGGAGTCAGAGCATACGGCGAACGAGTGGAGGGGGATGGCACTTTCCTGGGTCCACTCGGTAAGGGTTTGGGAGAGGAGGTTAAGGCTGGGGACGAGAAAAAGGACGAGCTTGTTTTTCCCTGCGGCTTCTTCGGCGATTTTTAGACTGGTGAAGGTTTTGCCTGTGCCACAGGCCATGATGAGCTTGCCACGGTCGGCAGATTTGAAGCCGAGCAGGACGTTGGTGCGGGCGCTGGTTTGGTGGTGGCGTAGTTCTTTCTTTTTCTTGAGCACCGGCGGAGCGCTTGGCTGGTATTTTGCCCAATCGATCTGGGAGTTCTCCAAGTCGAGGAGATCGATTTTGTAGACCGGGGGCTGTTGATTGCTGAGAGAGTTTTCGGCGTTGTCGCTCCAGTCGTTAGTGGTGGTGAGAATGATCCGCTGAGTGAAGGGCTTCTGGCCGGAGGCGGTGAAGAAGGAGTCGATGTCGGCTTTGCGAACGCGGTAGTCGGGTGCGTAGCATTTGCACTGGATGGCGTGGTATTCGTCGGTGCCACGAGTCTTGGCGACAAGGTCGATGCCTGTGTCTTTCGCCGAGAAGCCGAATTGAGGGCCGCCGATTTGTTTTGCCCAATCGGAATAGAGCCACACGTCGGAGTAGAGGTCGGCATAGGAGGCTTCGAATCGGAAATAGGTGCGGATGAGTTCCTCGAAATAGGTGCCTTTTTCGCGTTCGGTTTGGGAGGTGGCACGGTATTTGGCGAGGATGTTTTGAAGTGGGGTCATGAGAGAGTCTTGGAGAGCTTGATCGATCTTTTCTTCGGCTGGCAGAAGCGGCGGACAAAGCTAGAGATTTGAGGGGTAAGTATGGCGAAGTGCGTTGATATGGCGCAAACGTTTTATTGGGTTTTAGCGTTGGCGTGCTTCCAAGCTCAATTTTTGCGTGCCTGCGGACAAAATTTGAATGTAAGCGGTCAGTTTGCTACTGCACGTGGTCGGATTTTTAATGTAAGCGGCTGGTTTGGTGATGTCAGCGGCTGGTTTTTGAATGCACGTGGTCAGTTTTTCAATGTAAGTGTCCGGTTTGCCAGTGTAAGCGGCCAGTTTTTGACTGCACGCGACCGGATTTTGAATGCACGTGGTCAGTTTTTGAATGTAAGCGCCCGGATTTTGAGTGTGAGCGAGTGATTTGTTACTGCGCGTGAGCAATTTGCTGATGTCAGTGGCCGAATTGCCTGTGCACCTGACGATTTGGGCGATGTAAGCGACCGGATTTTGAATGTGAGTGGCTGGTTTGCGACTGCATGCGGTCGGTTTTTTGAAGTCAGCGGCTGGTTTTTCGGTGCAGGGGGACGGATTTTTGAAGTCGGAAGTGGGAAGTCGGAAGTGGGATGTCGGAAGTGGGATGTCGGGGTGGCTTGGGGAAAGTTTAGGTAGTAGGGGGATGACCGACGTTACGTCGGTGGTCCGACTAAATGGGGTTGGCCGACGATACGTCGGCGCTCCATGGTGGGGATTCGACTGAAGAGGACGATAGGGTTGAGGGGGGATGACCGACGTGACGTCGGTAGTCCGACTGAAGGAGGGATTGTAGGCCGACGACACGTCGGCGCTCCATGGTGGGGATTCGACTGAAGAGGACGCTGGGGTTGAGGGGGGATGACCGACGTTACGTCGGTGGTCCGAGTGAAGGAGGGATTGTAGGCCGACGACACGTCGGCGCTCCATGGGGGAGTCCGAGTGAAGGAGGGATTGTAGGCCGACGATACGTCGGCGCTCCATGGTGGGGGTCCGGAAGAAAAAGTTTCGGACGCGACGCAGCGCATCCCTACCAATTTTTTGATCGACGTGACGTCGGTGGTCCGAGTGAAGAGGGAAATCAGACTGACGAGACTTAGGGGGCCGATTGGGGAAGGGGATTTTTTGAGTGGTGGGTGATGAAGTTGATGGGTTGGTGGCGTTGGTTTGGGATGCGGCGCTTTGTTTTTTTATGCTTGTCTTGGGTGTTGGGTTTGGGGTTGGTTTTGTTCTGTGGGAATGGGTGGGCGGGGGAGACGATGAACTCGAAGGGGGAGACGACCAAGACGGTGCGGGATTTTGGGGCGGTGGGGGATGGGGTGACGGATGACAGCTTGGCGATTCAGCGGGCGGTGGATGCGGGGATTGGAGGGGTGGTGTTTCCTAAGGGGGTGTATCGGTTACAAAAGACGGTGACGGTGAGGCTGGAGGAGAGTGGGTTTACTTCGTTGATGAGTGATGGGACGGCGAAGGTGGTGATGGCGGGTTCCGGTCCGGCTTTTTTGTTTTTGGGGACTCATGAGGGGTCGGCGGATCCGAAGCAGGTGAAGGAGAAGGTCTGGGAAAAGGAAAGGATGCCGATGGTGCGGGGGATGGAGATTGTGGGGGATCATGAAGAGGCGGATGGGATCGAGGCGAATGGGGTGATGCAGTTGACGGTAACGGAGAGTCGGGTGCATCGGGTGCGGCATGGATTGCGGCTGGTGAGGCGGAATCGGAATGTGATTGTGAGCAATTGCCACTTCTACGAGAACCGGGGTTGCGGGGTGTTTTTTGATCACGTGAACCTGCATCAGTTCAACATCACGGGGAGTCACATCAGCTACAATGCGGGGGGCGGGATCGTGCTGCGCGGAGGGGAGGTGCGCAATGTGCACATCGGGAGTTGTGACATCGAGAGCAACATGAAGCCGGAGGGGGAGGCGACGGCGAATGTGTTGATTGATTGTCGGGAGGGAAGCACGGCGGAGGTGGCGATCACGGGGTGCACGATTCAGCACAATTCGAAGTCGGCAGGAAGTGCGAACATCCGGGTGCTGGGCAAGGGGGTGACTTCGACGAAGAATGCGCTGGCGACGCAGGAGGGGCATATCACGATCACGGGCAATGTGTTTAGCGATGTGATGGTGAATGTGCACCTGGATCATGCGCGCGGGGTGACGATCGTGGGAAACACGTTTTGGGAGGGATTTGAGCATGACTTATTAGTGGAGAACAGTCAGGCGATCGTGGTGGGGCCGAATGATTTTGATCGGAATCCGCGCTATGTGGTGAATGGCAACTGGGCGAAGGACAAGAATGGGCTGGTGTTCCGGGATTGTCAGGACAGCAAGTTGAGCGGGCTGCTGGTGAAGGGGGTGTGGGGCAAGGAGGCGGCGGTGTTGCTGGAGAGGTGCGACCGGTTCACGGTGACGGATTGCAGCATTCTTGACAGTGATGGGATCGGGCTTTTGATGCGTGACTGTGTGAGGAGCAGGGTGAGTGATTGTATGATCCGCGATGACCGGGAGGAGCGGAAGGCGGTGGTGTCGTTCAAGGCAACGGGCGGGAAGGACAACTGGGTGCGTGGCAACT
Source organism: Phragmitibacter flavus (assembly GCF_005780165.1). Taxonomy (NCBI): domain Bacteria; kingdom Pseudomonadati; phylum Verrucomicrobiota; class Verrucomicrobiia; order Verrucomicrobiales; family Verrucomicrobiaceae; genus Phragmitibacter; species Phragmitibacter flavus. The sequence continues at coordinate 12,712 of NZ_VAUV01000023.1, forward strand.
GGTTTGGCAATGGCACTGACGTGGCCGATGGGGTCGCGGTGATGGAGGGGAATCGGTAGTGCTGAGCCGGGAGCCAACGGCATTTGAAACCCGTGTCTATGATGCGGTGAGCATGATTCCGCGTGGCAAGGTGAGCACGTATGTTGCGATCGCCCGGGTGGTCAACTGTGGTTCATCACGGGCGGTTGGACAGGCGTTGCGTCGCTGTCCATTTGGACCGGAGATCCCTTGTCATCGGGTGATCAGTGCCTCACTTCGTCTCGGTGGATTTGGTGGTGAGAGTGAGGGGCCGGATGTGTTGAAGAAACGCCGGATGTTGGAACGGGAAGGGGTGACCTTCGACGAAGTTGGAAACGTGTCGAAGGCGTGCTTGTTCCTTGAGTTTGATTAGAAGGAGGAGGGTCCAGCTTTTTGGACCAGCACTTTAAATGCGGTTCCTGCGCCGAATTCTTCAAGCAGGAAGGCGTCGGCTGCGGAGGGTTTTTTGGACGCGACCGGGAGCAAAAATTCGCGCTGGGTGAGGAGGGGTTCGGCTTGCCAGCCGAGGGAGTTGCCCCAGGCGATGAGGTCGGAGAAGTTGACGTCGCTGGTGATGTCCTGTCGGCCCATGTTGAGGTAGAGTTCGGGGCCGGTGAGGGTTTGATGGTGGAGATAAGCGCGCAGGGTGCCGGTGGGGCGTCGGTGATAGATGGCGGGAAAGAGATCGCCGTAGTCGATGGTGAGCATGGCCCCGTTTTTCCAATGGGGTGCCCATGAGTGAAGCCATTGGTGGTAACTTTCATGGAGCTCGATGCGTTGGCGAGGCTGAGCAGGTGGGGTGACGGAAAGGGGGGTGAAGGGGATGTCGGACGGGGGGAATGGGAGGAGGGTTTCCTTCCAGGTTGGTTGCTCTTGCTGGAGATGAATTTCCTGCCACTGGGAATCGACGGCGGACCATTGCAGAAGTCGAACGGGGAAGGCGTCGACGAGTTCGTTGTGATAGATGAGCGCGTTGCCGTTACATTCATCGAGGGCGCTGTGCAGCTGCTGGTGCCAGGTGACGGAGGTGCCGAGTTTTTCGCGTTGTTTGAGTTGCAGGACAGGAGAGACTTCGACCATGTGCCATTGGTAGCGGCGTGATTGCCACCAACCGAGGGTGCGGCGAAGGTCGTGCATGAGGGAGCCATCGCCGCCGCCGACTTCGATGATGGCAGGGGCTGGCTTTTGAATCTGGCTTTTGATCCAGCGGGCGATGCCTTGCGCAAGCAGGGTAGAAGCGGTGGCGCTGGTGCTGAAGTGGCCGCGTCGGCCGACGGTGCCGACATTGGCGGTGTAGTAACCTTTGGAGGGATCGAACAGCGCGCGCGCCATCCATGACTCAAAGGTCATGAGCACGGGCGAAGGAGCACTGGGGGTGAGGTCCAAGGGGCGACGGTTCAGCGGGCGCGAATCTGCTCGTTGCCAAACTTGCGGTGATAAGCATCACGCTGGCGGCGGAGTTCTTCCAGACGGTTGGCGACGAGGCTGCCGTTGCTCTGCGCGCCTTTTTGGTTCTGCACGAAGTGGTTGTTCTGCCCCATGCGACGCCAAGGGCCATCGGGAACTTCGTGAACGTCAACAAAACGCCAGTCGCATTTGCTTTTGCCCGACATGCCGAGGTAGTCGCGAACGGCGGGGGAGACGTCGATGCCGGCACCGTCGTTCTTCTCGTTTTGAGGGCGGGCATTGCCGAAGACGTAATCGACGTCGTCGGTGAGGAAGGGGCCGCAATCGCTCCATTGGGCATAACAGATGCGGTTGCCGACACGGATGGCGACCCAGCGGTCGCGGCAGACGGATTTACCATGTCGCTCGAAGGTTTGTTTGATCCAGGGGATCATCTTCAAGGCCGAGGGTTTGGTCGTTTTATGATTGAGGACATCGTTGTAAGGCAGAGCGATGTAGAAGGGATTTTGTTGGGGGACGAAGTTGGTCGGGCGGTATTCGGGATGGGCGACACGCTGGGTGGGATCGGGATTGTCATAACCGCCAAAGCTTTGCATCCAGGCCGTGTCCCACGAACTTTTGGTGTTGGGAGTGGGATTGTTTTGAGTGGGAAGTTCGCCGCACCAGAAAACGGTGGCGGTGATTTCGGTTTTCCACGGATAGCGGGTGTAGCTGGCGCGGGGAAGGGTGGGGGAGAAGACGCGAGGAAGCGGGGCGGATGAGGAACTGCTGGAACCGTGCAACGATTGTCTGGATGCGGCCATCGCGCCCATCGCCGATCCTTCGGAGGCAATGTTTGCGGCAACAGGTGAGAACGATTGCGAGTGGGCCAATGAGGCTGCGGAGAGTGCCAACAAGCAGGCAAGACGGAGGGTGAACATCATGCGAGGAATAAATTCGAAAACGGTCGGCCACGAATTTACCACGACTCGTCCTGCCGTGGCAATGTTTAGAAGCATCTTTTTTGCTTAATTGTTAGGCTACAACTGAAAAACCATAACAAATAGAATAATCGCAAGGTGGATGACTGGACGATTTGGAATCATCGATCCATCGGGTGAATTTTTTGACAGGCACCATTTGAGCCTGGACGATTGGAAGCGGGTTTGATGCCAAGCGATGATTTAAACGCCGTCAAAGATGCCTTCGACCACTGCGCCGATGCCTCTTAAGGCGAGTTCCACAATTTCGGCGCCAGCGTGGGCATCACTTAGCGAATCAAGGATGCCTGATAAAGTTCGCCGAACTCCAAAAATGGCGAACAACCAAAACAGAACCGCTGACACGGCCCAGAGCGCGCCCCAGGCATCGGATTCGGCTTGGAAGGAGAAGTAACTGATCACTGCACAAACAAATCCCACCACTGCGATGAATATGCGCCAGGCGGTGGGCAGGATTTGGATGCGCAGCTCAAGGAGTTCTTCTTCCGTCAGCTTGTGGCCAAGCTTCAACGACTTTTTGATTCCCGCCTTTTCGATCTTTAGGACGAGCTTCTCCTCTTTGCGTGTCATCGGCTGAAGGTGTGTCAAAGGTGAGGATCTCATTCCGGGCAAGGCAATCAGCTTACGATACCGGAGATGTCAATCTCCCACATCTGGCGTCCTTGGCCGCCGTGGGGGGAATCGATGATAACCTTGCGGCCGTCGTTGGTGCAGCGGGGATGGAGGTCGCAGCGGAACTCGCCTTTGTAGTCGGCGGGAAGGACGAACTTGCCGAGATCAATGCGTTTGTCGGTGGCGATATGGAGGAGGAAAGGCGTTTGTTCGCGGGTTACTTTGTCGGGGTAGGTGTCGCAGAGCATCCATTCGTTGTTGGTGTTGGGGACATAAGTCATGTGGCCGTCGCGAGGTATGGTGTCGACGCCGATCTTGGTGTATTCGCGGGTCTTGTCTTTGTAGAGAATGACACGGGCTTCGGTTTCGGCTTCGGGGCGCGCCCAGGCGACGAGGTGATCGGGATCGCGCCAGATGAAGTGGCTGACAACCCCGCTCGGTTCAAGGACGTGGGGTTCGGTGCCGTCGATGTTGATGGTGAACATGCGGGTGGTGAAGCCGCCAGTTTTTTTGTCGCGGGGGATGTCGACTTCATCGCGCCAGCGGTGCAGGAAGATGACGCGTTTGCTGTCTTGGGCGACGAGGAGGTGGTTGAACCAGTTCCATTTTTCGCTGAGGTCGATGGTGGGATGTTTGACGGCGGCGGCATCGGCGAGGCTGAAGATGATTTCGTGTTCGCCGGTTTGCAGGTCCATTCGCCAGATGCCGCTTTTGGCGGGGATTTTTTCGTCTTTGCAGGCGGCGTCGATGCCGCTGTAGCCGTAACCGCTGCGGCAGAAGTCGATGCGGGCGAAGTCGGCGCAGACCGCGTATTTGCCATCGGGGCTGAGGGAGTAGATGGCGAGCGGCAGGGTGCGCTGCTCGCGGGTTTTGATGTTCAGGATGCGGCTGATGTATTGGCCGTTTTCGCGATCGTTCCAGATGATGTGGTCGTCGCTGCCAGGCACCCATTGGAGCATGCAACCTTGCTGCCAGCCCCAGGCGGTGGAGGTGCCGAATTCGGTCCATTGACCGGTTTGGGTGTCGATCATGCCGACCTTGATGGAATCGGTGGGGGTGGGGGAGCGGCCTTCGAAATCGACCTGATTGGTCAAGGCGTAGCGATTGGTGGATTCAAATTGCAGCTTGTCGTAATAACCGAACCAATGGAAAGGAGGGCCGCTGGTGATGGGGCGGATGGGCGGATAACTCGTCGCGGTTTGCGCGGGGAGCGGGGTGTGGGCGAGGGCGGCGGACGCGGCGGCGGTGGTTCTGAGGAAATGGCGGCGGTTCATCTCCCAGTTCTAACTGGTCGATTTTTGGTCAACAAGACTGGTGTGAGGTCGGGCGTCGATTTTGTGCTGATTGAGCCACTTTTCGCGCCAGAGGGGTCGGGGAGTTTTGCCGCGGGCGTTGGGGGTTAGCTCCTGGGTGAACCAGTAGTGGCGGGGGCGTTTCCAGGGGGGGAGCTGGGTGCCGATCCATTGGGCGATTTCGGATTGGGTGAGAGGGAGCTCGGTGCGGATGATGGCGACGGTTTCTTCGCAGCGGGTGGCGTCGCGGCTGGGGACTCCAAAGACGACGCAGTGGTGGATGTCGGGATGCTGAAGGAGGAGGGTTTCGATTTCGGTGGGATCGAGTTTGCGTCCGGCGAGATTGATGGTGTCGCTGGCGCGGCCAAGGAGGTGGATGGCGTGGCGGTGGAGTTCGGCGAGATCGGTGGTGATGAATTTGCCGTGCTGGAGGGAGGGGTGGGCAGGGAGGTAACCTTCGGCGACGGCGTTGCTTTGGACTTCGAGGCAGTTGTCGGCAGAGATGGTGACTTGGACGTTGTGGGCGGGATGGCCGACGTAGCTTGGGCCGGTGCGGGGTTCGGGGCTGGGGTCGTAAGCGATGGCACCGCATTCGCTGCTGCCGAGGAAGTTGTGGATTTTGAGGTTGTGCTGCTGGTGGATGGTTTGTTCGAGCTCGACGGGCATGGGAGCACCGGCGGTGATGGCGAGGTGAATGGGGAGTTGGTCGAGAATGCCGGCACGGAACCAGGCTCGCCACATGGCGGGGACGGCGGGAAGGGTGATGCTGGGTTTGCCCGAGCAGGCGCGAACGAGAGAGGCGGGGAGGACGTCGCTGGCAACGATGAGCGGATGGCCTTGAAGGAGGAGGGGGAGGACGAGGTTGGAGAAGCCGTAGCTGTGAGCGAGAGAGATGACGCTGAGGTTGGGATGGACGGGATCGAGTCCCATGGTGGAGCGGATGTTTTCGGCGTCGGCAGCGAGCTGGCTGGTGCGAAACATGATGCAGCGTGGCTCGCCGGTGGTGCCGGATGTGAACTTCAGGTGGGCGATGTGGGCGGGGATGACGTCGGCGTCGGGGAGTTTGGGCAGGGTTAGATCGGATTCTACGGGACAAAGAATGGCGTTGTCGCGCCAGGCGCGCAGGGTTTGCACAAGGAATGGCACGATGCCGTCGCTGGCGTTGGCGGGCTGGATCTGGCGGGCTGGAAGTGGCGTTTGTTGGTCGACGAGCGACTGCAGATCGTGAAAGCGCAGGGGGGCTGAATCCGCCGGGTGGACGGCGATATTTTGGTGGTGACTGCTGACAATATGCTGCCAGGTTTCATACAAACCCATGGTGGTGAATTAGATGCAATCGTGAATGGCTGCAAGCACGATGAGGTGGGTAGTGCAAAGAGTGGTTGCAAGGGCGTGGCTGCCCGCCATATAAAATGCCCTGTTCATTTGTAATGTCATCGCTCTCCAATGAAAACTCACCTTCCGACCGCCGCGAATATCGGGTGGTGATTACTGGCGCGGGGATCATCACCTCGATGGGAACAGGCTGGAGGGCGAATGCGGATGGCTTTCGCGAAGGCAGGCAGGCGCTGCGGGAGATCACCGTGTTTGATGCGTCGCGGCAACGGGTGCAACGGGCGGGTGAGGTGGTGTTTGATGCGCCGCTGCCGGAGAACCAGCTGACGGAGCGTCAGTTGAGTCGCTTGGATCGGGCGTCGAAGTTGTTGATTTATGCGGGGTCGGAGGCGTTGAAGCAGAGCGGCTGGACGGAGGAGATGCTGGCGGAGGAGCCGGTATCGATTTGTCTGGGGACGAGCGCGGGGGCGATGGCGATCGGGGAGGATTATTATCAGCAGAAGGTGGAGGAGCCGACACGGCAGCGGGGGTTGATGGAGAATGTCATTTTGTATCAGCCTTCGACGCAGGGTCGGTTTCTGGCGGATGCGCTGGGCATGCAGGGTCAGATTTCGATCATCACCAATGCGTGTGCGAGTGGGGCGAATGCGATTGGGGATGCGTTTCGATGGATCAAGAAGGGGCGGGCAAGGAGAGCGTTGGCCGGGGGATATGATGCGCTGGCGCAGATGGTGTTTGCGGGATTTGATGCGTTGCAGGCTTTGAGCACGACGACGCCGAGGCCGTTTGATGCGCAGCGGGATGGTTTGGCGTTGGGAGAAGGGGCGGGATTGGTGACACTGGAGCGGTATGAGGACGCGGTGGCACGCGGGGCGACGATTTTGGCGGAGGTGGTGGGGTATGGATCGAGCACGGATTTGCATCACCTGACGCAACCGCAGCCCCAGGGGGATGCGGCGTTGCGCAGCATGAACATGGCATGCGAAGAGGCGGGGGTGACGGCGCGTGAGGTGCAGTATATCAATTCCCATGGCACCGGGACGCCGTTGAATGATGTGGCGGAAGGAATGGCGATTCAGCGTTGGGCAGGCGATTGGACGCCGAAGGTGATGGTGAGCAGCACGAAGGCATCGATTGGGCACTTGCTTGGCGGGGCGGGGGCGGTGGAGGCGGTGATTTGTTTGCTGGCGTTGAACGAGGGGTTTGTGCCGCCTACGACGACGATCCGGACGCTGGATCCGGTTTGCACGTTTGATCTGGTGCGGGAGCCGCGCGATGCGGAATTGGATTGTGTGCTGACCAACTCCTTTGGGTTTGGTGGAGCGAATGCCACCCTTGTCATGAGGAGGTTGCCATGAACGAGAATGAGCAATTTTGCATCACAGGATGGGGCGCGGTGTCGCCAGCGGGATGGTCGGCGGCGAGTTTGTATGAGGCAGTGCAGGCGGGTGAGCCGTTGCCGGTGAAGGAACAGCAACGCGAGGGCGGGGCACCGATGGTGAGAATTCGGGAAGTGCCGCCAATGCCATCGATGCAGGATTGGATGAAGTTTTCGCGGATGCGGCGGACCACGATGGTGGCGCGTTATTCGCTGCATGCGGCGGTGGAGGCGTTGGGGATTGAGCGTCTGGCGCGGGTGCAGAAGGGGGAGATGAAGGTGGGGGTGATCTTTTGCACGATGAACGGGTGTGTGCAGTTCAGTCGGAAGTTTTATGCGGAGGTGTTGAAGGAGCCATCGTTGGCGAGTCCGATCTTTTTTCCTGAGACAGTTTACAATGCACCTTCGAGTCACATTTCGGCGTTGCTGCTGTCGACGGAGATGAATTACACACTGGTCGGAGATTCAGCGCAGTTTGTATCGGCAATTGAACTGGCGACGCAGTGGATGGAAGATGATTTGGTGGATGGATGCCTGGTGATTGCGGGAGAGGAGCGGGATTGGTTGTCGGATGAGGCGTTGCGATTGTTTGGTCGGACAGCGGTGGCGGCAGAGGGCGCTGCGGCAGTGTTTGTTGAGCGGGCTGAGAAAGGGATTGCGATCAAAAAGTGCAGCCGGACTTGGAGTTATGGGAATCGGATGTCCGCGATGGAGGCGACGCGTCGAGTGCGCGAAGATCTATTGGTGGTGGCGGATGGTTTGTTGTGTGATGGATTGGGCAAAGCGGCGGCGGGGCTGGAATTGGCGGAGTCGAGCGTCTGGGCGGACTGGACGGGTTCGAGGGCGTCGGTGCGGAAGATTTTAGGCGAAGGATTTGGCGTGACGAGTGGCTGGCAAACCGTGATGGCTTGTGAGGCACTGGGCAGCGGCGAGCATTCACTGGCGGTGGTGGCGGCGACGGGTTTGTCGCAGCAGGCAGCGGGGCTGGTGCTGGAGATGGTTTAGAGACGGCGGTCCCTGGCCTTCAATTTACTCTGACCAGAGGTTATCGAGAATGCGGTTTTGGTGCTGGTGCATCTGACGGCGTTCTTCGGGATCGATGTCGTTCCAACCGGCGAGATGGAGGAGGCCGTGGATGAGGTAAAGGGCGACTTCGCGTTCGTAGGGGTGACTGTGCTCCTGGGCTTGTCGGGCTGCGGTGTCGAGACTGATCAGGATCTCGCCGTGATGAAAGGTGATGACGTCGGTGGGCGTGGGATCGTCGAGGAACTGGGCGTGAACGTCAGCGATGGCGGGATCGCTGATGAGACTGATCTCGATTTCTTCGAGGGTTGCCAGGGGAGCCTCGGGGAACTTGAGCTGGGCAAGGCAGGGGGCTAGGGCGGCTTTGGCGAGCTTACGCCAGTGGGCCAGATGCAGGGGCTGACCGCGATAATGAGCGTGGAGTGACAGCCGGGGTTGGGGCGAATGGGACTTCACCTTCAACTTCAAGCGGCGTCGGCGGGTTTGGCGGCCTCAGGTTTTTCTCTCTCGGTCTTGCCGGTATGAGTTTGGTGGGTATGAGGACGCTCGGAGCGCTCAAGCTGGGCGGTGGCTTTTTTAGTCTCCTCAGGGGATTCTTTGGGATAACGCACGCGGTTGTGCATCATGCTGAGGAGGGTTTTGACAAAGCTGGCTTTGACTTCGGTGAGCTCGGCGAGGGTGAGATCGCATTCGTCGAGCTGGTGGTCGAGGAGACGGTTGCGGACGATGTCTTCAACGAGCTGCTCGACGCGGTTGGGGGTGGGTTTGGCGAGGGTGCGGGAGGCACTTTCAACGGCGTCGGCAAGGCTGATGATGGCGGTTTCGCGACATTGCGGGCGGGGGCCGGGGTAGCGGAAGCCGTCTTCGGTGACATCGGGAACGTCGTCTTCGCGCGCTTTGTCTTGTTCGACGAGGCGAATGATTTCGTTTTTTTGGTCGAGGGCGCGACGGTAGAAATAATAGACGAGGGAGTTGCCGTGATGCTGTTCGATGACGTCGATGATGCGACGGTTGAGGTGATTCTTGATGGCGAGGTCGATGCCGTCTTTGACGTGGGCGATGAGAACAAGGGCGCTCATGCGGGCGGTGAGGTCATCGTGCGGATTGTCCTCGGGGTCCATGTTTTCGATGAAATACTCGGGCTTGGTGAGCTTGCCGATGTCATGGAAATAACTGCACACGCGACACATGGTGGCGTTGGCACCGATGGTTTCGGCAGCGGCGTCGGCAAGGTTGGCGACAACGAGGCAGTGGTGATAGGTGCCAGGGGCTTCGATGCTGAGACGCTTCATCAACGGATGGTTGAGGTCGGCGAGTTCGAGCCAGGAGACGTCGGTGGTGACGCGGAAGAGGTTTTCAAGCGCAGGCAGGATGGCACCGGCGAGCATGGTGGTGCCGAGTCCGACCAGCATGGGGGTGGCGAGGCGGAAGAAGGCGTTTTCCCCTTGGAAGGCGACAACGGCCTGACCGAAAGCGACCATGAAGACGCTGGCGGTGATGCCGATGTAGACGCCGGCAGTCAGAAGACGGCTGCGTCGACGGATTTTTTGGGTGACGAAGATGCCCGTGAAGCCGATGCCCATGCTGGTGGCGATGAATGGCAGGATGTAAGGTCCGTCAACCAGCGTAGCTCCGAGCAGGGTGGCGTAGGTGGTGGCGTAAAATCCGATGCGGCGTCCGACGAGCATGGCCAGCAGCACGGGAGCGAGGGCATGTGGAGCAAGCAGCAGGCTGAAACTGGTATCCCAGCCGCGGGATCGGCCATACCCGAGGGCGATGCCGATTCCGACCAGATGCAGCGTGATGACAAAAAAGACGAGCAGCGAGTTGCTGTTGGTGCGCAGGGTTGACGAGATGCCGAGGTGCCAGCTAAGACCGGCGATGAGGTAGATGGCGGCGACGTAGACGGCGTCCACGGCGCGGAAAGGAATGTCGAGGCTGGTGGAGAGGGCCTGCAACAGGATGATGGATCCAAGGCAGGAGGTGACGAAGACGGCCAGACTGATCAGCGGATGAGTGAGAAGCGTTTCCCAAGTCTCGCTCTGCAAGTGTTTGCGGCGGGTTTTCCCGCAGGACATGCCGCGGCGCGTCAGTCGCGCCCTTTTAATGAAATCGAACATAAATGGCAAATGCCCAGTTAGACTACTGGCTGGTGAGGGTAATGACAAGTGGTTCCTAATTTCATTTCATACCGGAGTAATGGGATTTGATGATTTTATGAACACCGAGCGATGACAGATTACGTCAGGAAAGATGGGGCGGACGCGCGGGAGCTCCCGGGCATCTCATCGGGAATGATGCGCATTTCCGGCTGCGGATGTCACGAATCGATGCTGACTACGACGAGTCGATGTCGATCGAATCTATTTTTGGGCACTGTCGGATTCGCCGGTGCCGCGATGCTCACGATAGGCTTCGATGATGCGTTGCACCACGGGGAGACGGACGACGTCGGAGGGATCAAATTTCACAAATTGAATCCCTTCGACCTTGCCGAGGATCTGCACGGCTTCGGCAAGGCCGGAGCGCATGCCGCGTCGGAGGTCGACCTGAGAAGGATCGCCGGTGACGACGCAGCGGGAACCTTCACCCAGACGGGTGAGGAACATGAACATCTGCTCGGTGGTGGTGTTTTGGGATTCGTCGAGGATGACGAAGGAGTTTTTCAAGGTTCGACCGCGCATGTAGGCGAGGGGGGCGATCTCGACGATTTTGCGTTCGATGAGGCGTTCGGCTTCATCGTTTTCCATCATCTCGAACAAGGCATCGTAGAGAGGACGGAGGTAAGGGAAGATCTTCTCGTTGAGGTCGCCGGGGAGGAATCCGAGCGCCTCACCGGCTTCAACGGCGGGTCGGGTGAGGACGATGCGTTGAACGGTTTTGTCGCGCAGGGCTTGCAGCGCCTGGGCCATGGCCAGAAAGGTCTTGCCGGTTCCGGCGGGTCCGACGCCGAAGACGACTTCGTTGTCGCGCATGGCTTTGAGGTATTCCAACTGACCACGCGTTTTGGCAAGCACGGCGGGTTTGCGGGCGGTGCCGAGCAACTTGAGCGACAGGATGTTTTCGGCCGGATTTTCGGTCCAGGGAGAACTGGCGTTTTTGAGGAGCAGGTTGAACAGCGCGGGAGTGATCTCGCTGCCGTCGCGGCGCAGCTTTTCCACTTCGCCGAGCACAGCCTTGGCGCTGGCAATGGAAGCTTCGCTGCCGTCGAGTTTGATCCATCCGTCGCGGGTGGTGGTCTTCAGGTCGAGGGCGGTGCCGAGGGCGCGCAGGTGGCTCTGTTGTTTGCCGAGCAGGTCTTGAAGGAACTGGGGGCTTTCGTAATTAAAGGTGGCGGTAGACACGGAAAGTGGGTGGTGCGTGGTGGAACAATTGAACCCTGGTTGCTCCTTGCGATTGAAAGACAGTCCTGATGTGGTGTCTAGAATCCATTCAACTCAAGGGACGAACCTTTTCTTTGAATTGTATTGAACTCGGACGACCCATGTGAAAGTCGAACGAGGTCCTGAAGAGGTCATCGACTCAACGATAACCGTAGGAAATCGCCCAAGTGACGCCGCGGTCCTTCTTGCTGGTGACGCTGAACACGATGGTGTAGGTGCCGGTGTTGGGGGGATTGACGCGCACCGTGCTGGTGAAGTCGCTTTCTTCGCGTTCCATGTGGACGGGCTGGCCTTTGGAGTCGAAGACGGAAATCTCGATTTTGCAGTCCTCATTGGCGGTGCCAAGCCAGAACACGTAATCGTTGCCTTTGAAAAGCTGGTGGCGGAGGGCAAGTTTCTGGCCAGACTCAACTTCGCCATTCCAGTAGTCCTGCCGCACGGTATAGCCTTTTTCAACATAGGGCATGGCGGCCTCCATGGTGTGGTCGTAGGCTTCATCCACGGTGGCTTGCGCCAGATGGACGGTGGCGAGCCACAGGGTGCAGCAGAGCAGTAAAGGTTTGAGGAAGGCTTTTTTCATGGCTCGCTGGGGAGGCTGCGATGCTTGATAGCTTACGAGATGACGGGATACGAAGAACGAGTGAACTGTCAGCCTAATTGGCCTTGGTTTTGAGAATGAGGGCCAGAAGATCGTCGCTGGTTTTGCGGATGCTGTTGGTCTTCTCGAGCGAGAACACTCCGCGAGGGACGTTCATGTCGCTGCGAATTTTGGTAAGGCCTTGGGAGATGGCGGTGATGAGCTGATTGTTTTTGGTGGTCTGGGGCATGCGCGTAACTGAGTTGATGAAATGCTCAACGAGGTTTGGCTGGTTGAGCAATTCGGAGCGGTCGGCGCTGTAGTTTTTGGAAATGACGGAGGTGACGGAAGCGGTGCCGCGAAGCCAGCCACCGAGGCTGACGCACTGGGCGAGGTCGCTGTCTTTCATGCGTTGCATTTCGGCGCGAACCGTGGCCTGGGTTTGGTCGAACTCACGGCGAACGCCTTTCCAGTCGTCCTGCTGGACGGCATCGGTGATGCTCTTGGCGTGTCGGCTGACGGGTTTTTCGAGGCCAAGCTTTCTGGCGACGTTGATGACTTCGCGACCAATGTCTTCAATGGCTTGTTTGTCCTGGGCCTGGACGGCAACAAATCCTTCCGCCACGATGAGGCCAAAGATGAGGGAAAGTTCGGTGCGGTTGGAGGTGTTGGGGATGATCAGTTCGTTGACTTCGTCCTTCCAGTTGGGTTCGCCGAGTTTGTCGAGCACGGAGAAGATTTCGCTGGGGACGGGAACCACCACCTCTTCCATGACGAATCCGGGGAAGTTGTTGGGATCAAATTTTTCGACACCGGCACTGTTTTGAGCGGTGGCGATGCTGGCGAACAGAGCAAACAACAAGCCGCTGCAATGCGGCATCCATGACGGGGCTGGGAAAATTTTCATGTGAGAGAGGATGGCGAATGAGACGCCCTGGCTCAATGGAAGCGTAGAAATGGTTTCGCGCAACCCTTTTGCCTTGGACGTGATTTTTATTAGATTGACTTGATTTTGATGAGCCTGTCGCGACGGGGTGATGACCGTCTGCGGTGCAAGCGGGGAACTTTGACCGTATGAATGCGTATTTGATTCAATTCAGCATGCTGTGGGAGGATCGCAGCGCCAATCATGCCCAGGTTCGCGAGATGGTGGAGAAGGTTATGCCGGAAGCGGGCTCGATGCTGATCCTGCCGGAGATGTTTGCAACGGGGTTCAGCATGAACGTGGATTGCACGGCGCAGGGGGATTCGCGGGAGGATGAGGCCTTCATCAAAGAGCTTGCGGTGAAATGGCAGTGCGTGGTGGTGGCAGGGGTGGTGACGCGGCACGGGGATGGCAGGGCGCGCAATGAGGCGCTGGTGGTGTCGGCTGATGGCGGCGAAATGCTGCGTTATGCCAAACAACAAATGTTCACGCCGGGCGGGGAGCACGATGTCTACTTGGCGGGGGACGAGGTGAGGGTGTTTGATTTTGAGGGCTTCAAGGTTGCGCCTTTGGTGTGCTATGATTTGCGGTTCCCGGAGCATTTCAGGAAGGCCATCGATTTAGGGGCCGAGGTGCTGGTGGTGATTGCCAGCTGGCCTGCGCGCCGACAGAGGCATTGGGAGGTTTTGCTGCAGGCTCGCGCGATTGAAAATCAGGCTTTTGTGATTGGGGTGAATCGCTGTGGATCGGACCCCAATGCCGAATACGTCGGCGGCAGTGTGGTTTTCGATCCGCTGGGGCAGCAGGTGGTGCATGCCGGCAGCGGACCGGGCGTGACGGAGGTTTGGCTTGACCGGCAGGCCTTGCTGACATGGCGTCAGCAATTCCCGGCGTTGAGCGATCGTAAGCCCAACTAATTAAAACACCCAGGTGAGGGTGGCGGCCCCGAACGGCGCGGAGTCGAGATCGTCTTCGGAAAGCACTCGCTGGTCTTCGTCGCGAACTTCAAGGTCGGTGAGGAAGTTAACACCACCGCGGACGCTGAGCCGGACGTTGTCACTAAGGGCGTATTGCACACCGGCGCTGGCGCGGAACATGCCGAGGTTGAGGACCCGGGCTTCGCTGTCGCTGCCATCGTCATCAAGCTGCCATTTGTTGCCGGAAGGGTAGGTGTTGACGAACACGGTCCATTTTGGCGCAAAACGCCAGGCGAGGTTGATCAATGGAGGAGTGATCTGGACATAGGTCGAGTCGGAGGGACGCCAGATAAAGCCGATGGCGGGATACACCGAGACGTCTTCGTAGGCATAGCTGGCATAGGTGCCCAAGGCGGCGGCAAAGGTGGGGCTGAACTTGTATCCGATGAGGCCGATGATGGTGCCTTCGAGGGCATCACTGATGTCTGCGCCGGATTCCATGCCGAGGGATGGCTGGAGGCGGATGAATCCGAGCCAGCCGGGTTGCATTTCGTCAGGAATGTAGGCGAACTGGAAACTAAGGTTGAATTCATGCAGGTCGCGGCTGCCGATGGCGTCGGTTTCGAAGCGGGTAAAGTCGTAACGGGAGGAGATCGAAAAGCGGTAGTCGCCGGAAGAGGTGCCGAACAATGGGATGCGGGCGCGGAAGCTCTGCATGTCGAGGCCGTCGCTGCCGTCTTCAAAGTCCATGGTGTCGGACAGGGTGTAGTCGAATGACAGGCTGGGTTTGCCCACGCCGTAGCCAGCGATGTCGGGTGGGATCATCATTTCAGAAGCGCGGGTGCTGCCGGCCTGAATCGGGACGGTGGAGTCGGCACCCATGGCGTCCACGGCACCCATGGCGTCGGGGTTCGCGTTGGAAACAGCCGGGCCGAGCAACAAGGCGGCCAGCGATAAAATTAGCGGGGATGGTGTCAATTTCATAGGTTGTGAAGAAAATTGGAAACGGAGGAGGGTAGGTATCGTCTGGTCTGATTGAATGCGTTTTAGCACAAGCACTGCTCATTCGCCCAGCCTCAAGGAATTGGATTCCTTTTATTTTGGCAAAGGTGATGTTGCAAGCGCTCTTCAGTGTCGCGATGGACAGGAAAGGGGCAAAAAAAACGGAACCCCAGCGGAGTTCCGTTTAAAAAGATGGGTGAAATTAAATCGCCCAGCGCGGGTCAATTAATAGCGGTTGGAACGACCACCGCGATCGCCACGGTCATTCCGACCACCGCGATCACCGCGGCTGTCGCCACGGCCACCACCACCACCGCCGCCGTAGGCAGGACGTTCTTCACGAGGGCGGGCCTCGTTGATGGTGAGGTTACGGCCAAGGAAGGACTGGCCGTTGAGGCCATTGATGGCTGCGTTCATGCCTTCGACGCTGTCGACGGTGACGAAAGCGAAGCCACGTGGGCGGCCGCTTTCACGATCGGTAGGAAGGAAAACTTCGGTAACGCCGCCGTGTTGGCTGAAAAGTTCGCGGAGATCTGCTTCGGTGGTGTCAAAGGAAAGGTTCCCGACATACATTTTGGTATTCATAGTGTGTGATTGCGTAGCTAACTGCTGTTCCGAGACTGTTCCCGACTGTCGGGTCTCAAAATCACCACCGAATACTAACACTCACTTGATGATCTACCATGCCTTGAATCTGACAGGCGCCGTCGCCAGATGGTCAGAGTCCGTCATAATTTAAGAAAAGCGAGGGAAAAATCACCGATTCGTAAAAAACCCCGGATTCATTTGCCAAGGTAATCCTGGCACCAGACGTAGGCTTGCGAAAGTTGCATGCTGGGGTTGGTGGACGCGGTCGCGACATATTCGCAGTCGGGGGAGAAGCGCACGGCTGGGTAAAGCCATTCTTCATCGCCGATTTCGAGTCGGGGAATCAGGGCACCGCCATGATGTTCAACGAACCAGCGCAGCACCAGAGGTTGGCGGCGATGCGACAGGGATGACGGACGCTGATGCAGGCAACCCATGACGCCGGTTTGGTTGGCAGCATCAGTGATCTCGCCGGTGTTGAAGTTAATGTGGATGGCAAACTGACCGGCAGATGGGGCGCTGGCGGCGGTGAGGGCGAAGGTCAACTCGGGCAGATCGGAGGTGAGTTCGGTCTGAATCTGGAAGCCGAAGTTTTTGGTAGCGCGTTTTACTTTGACCGATCCGAAGGAATGGGATTTCGAGACCGAGGAAAAGGGGGTAGCCTGAATTCGTGAAGGGTGAGTGCGGGTGATCATCGAATGTTGTGTGGATTGTTCGACCATAGTGAATGAATTCACTATAATTACAAGAATATATTTATGGGGATTATGGTTTTTTATCTTTCACTGGGCGGATCGGTTGGTTGCCCCAGGAGCAAATTCCGGTCATGGTCCGCCGGTGTCTGGTCTGGCTCGAACGCTCTCAAAACTTGGTTTCTGCTCAAGGCGGGCGGCGGGAGATCTTGCGCGAGCAGGTCGGATTCGAGTCAATGGGGTCGTGCGTCGTGATCCAGAGTTCGCGATCAAGGGCGAGCGTGATCAGATTCAGGTCGACGGCGTTCCCGTGACGGCAGCGAAACCCGTTTATGTGATGCTCAACAAACCGAGAGGTCTCGTCACCAGCGCTTCCGATGAGCAGGGCAGATCAACGGTGTTTGAGTGTTTTGCGGGGAGTTTTGCGGAGGTCCATCTTGCTCCCGTCGGGCGACTTGACAAGGCCAGTGAGGGGTTGCTGCTGTTTACCAATGATACCGGCTGGGCGGAGTCGATTACTTCACCGTTGACTCATGTGGAGAAGGTTTACCATGTGCAGGTGGACCGGGTGTTGGATGCGGATCAGCTTCAACGGTTGCGTCAACCGGTGGAGAATGGTGGTGAAAGATTGGTGGCCCGTGCGGTTAATCTGTTGCGACACGGCCCGAAGAACTCATGGGTGGAGTTCACCCTGGATGAAGGGCGCAACCGGCATTTGCGTCGGCTTTGCGAGGCTCATGGATTGGAGGTTTTGCGTTTGGTGCGGGTGAAGGTCGGGAGTCTGGGTCTCGGTGAATTGACGAAGGGGGCATGGCGCCATCTGACCACGGAGGAGGTTGGAAGTCTGGTGCCGGGCGGCTGACCGTAGTTGATCACGGGATGAGCTCCAGTTGGGTGATGGCGAGCCAGGGGCCGGACTGAGGTTTGGCGAGGGCGTTCCAATACCAGGCGGAAATGTCAGTTTGAGACTGGGTGGCGTCGGCGTTGATGATGCGTTCTTTGAGGTGGTAATGTCTGCCGTTGAAGGTGGCTTGGTGATGAGACCAGAGTTGATGATCCGGGTCTCGGAACAACGGGAGGGGCTTGAGGGTAAAACCGCTGGCGCGGAAACAGTCGGCGCTGGGGTGGAGAAGTCGGGTGGGTTTGGTGACTTGACGGAGGATGATTTCGTCGGGACCGCATTGAAAGCGGGCAATGGTGCCGGGGAAATTTTTGAGGAAGTTGGTTTCGCGATCGGACAAGGGGAGACAAGTCAGTGGGATGCCGTTGAAGGTGGAGGGAAAAGGCGCGAAGGATGTTGGAGCAGAAGGTCGAGAAGATGAAGCGTATGCGATGAGAGGGGCGGCGAGAATGATGGCGGTGATGGGGATGAGCTTTTTGGGGGACATGAGAATGGGGATTTTGCGGTCGGAACGACAACGACTTCCTATTTGATGAAGGAAGAAGAGGAGGGCGGCCTGGATGAGAAGTCCGGTGGCTTCGTGGGTCCAATGAGGCAGGTGGACGATTTTGGATTCGGGAAAGAAGAGGATGGCGGCGCGAAGGCTGTTGCCAAGGATGACCAGAAGGACGGCGCTGCTGAGGAGGATGAGGGTGGAGAAGATGGGGAGTCGGCGCAGGGTTGCGAGGGTGGCGGCAACGAAGAGGGTGGTCCACAACATGCGAATGCCGGAACAGGGGGGATCGACACCGATGATCTGATTTTGATAGGTGAGGACGACGCCTTGACGCTGGACTTCGAAGGGGGTGAGGTGGTGGAGGAGTTGGTGGGCGATCTCGGCGGCGGCGAGGCGCATAGGGTAGCCGAGGTAGAAGTCGAAGGAGGCGATGAGCGGGAGGCTTAGGATGAGGAGGGCGGTGATGCCGGATTTGGAGGCGGGAATGAAGAGGGAGGTGAGCGCGACGGTGATGAGGGTGGCGGCCATGATCATCGGCGGGAGATGGCCGGGAAGGGCGCGGACGAGGAGCAGGAAGAGACTGCCGATGAAGAGGACGGGGGTGTTGATGCGTAGGTGGGGAAGCTGGCGGAGGATGAAGAACAGGGCGGTGGCGAGGGCAATGAGGCCGAGGGGTTCGTCGGATTGATCGGTGCTGCGTCGGAAATACCACAGAAGAGTGGGGTAGGTGGCAAAGGAGAAAAGCAGGAGGGCGAGGAGCCTTAATAAGGATCGAGATGAGGGCATGGAGCGATGGAGGAAGATGAAAATGGGGGTTTGGCAGCGGGTTACTGGTGGTCGGACTTTGAAAGGCGGCGCTGGCGATGGAGGGCGAGGGAGGCGGCGGCGAGGATGAGGAGGCTGACGACTCCTGGTTCGGGAACGGAGCAGGATTTGCCAGTGCTCGTGGCGGTGGTGGTCGAGATGGCGACGGCGGGGGAACCGGCGGGGAGGGCGTGGTTGCTGACACCTTGGGGAAGCGGGAGGGGTTGGGTGACGGTGTTGAGTTGGGCGAGGATTTCGCGCGGGGTTTCATCGACACCGACGAAGGAAGTGTGTTCGGTGAGCAAATGATAGGTGAGGCCGAGGGTGGTGATTTCCTGCTGGGTTTCACCGGGGTTGTTGAGTTGGGAGGCGATGCTGAGTTCGCGGATGCGGTCGTGGGCCCAGAGGGGTCGGAGGGCGGGGTTGGTGAGGGCTTTGCTGGCTTCGGCTGCGACATCGAAGCTGGCTTGGTAGGGGGCATTGCCGTTTTTGCCGCGAACGGTGATTCGGCCCTGGGGCTGGTCTTTCCATTTGCCAATGATCTGAAGGGGGCGTTCGGCAAAGAGGTCGGGGATGCAGGTGGGCTGGATTTGATGGGTGGCGAAACCTTCGTAGGTGACTTCGATGTCGGTGAGGACGGGGGCTTTGATGTAGTCGTGGAATCGTTTGGCGGTGGCGGGGGCGTCGTTGGGGTTGAGGACGATGAAGGGTTCGCCTTGTCCGGCGTGGGCGAGACCTTCGATGAGCCAGCGATTGACGGAAGAGCCGATGCCGAAGGCGAAGAAGTTCGTCTGGCCGAGGTTTTCGCTGACGAGTTGGAAGGCTTCTTTTTCGATGCTGACGAATCCGTCGGTGATGAGGACGAGATTGCGGGAGCGGCCTTCAGTGCGGGGGAGGTCGAAGGCGAGTTTCAGGGCGGGAAGAAGCTCGGTGCTGCCAAAGGCGCGGATGTTGTCGAGCAGGTTGAGGGCGTGTTTGAGGTTCTCCTGGTTGGCGGGAAGGGGCGTTTGGGAGAGGGCCTTGTTGCTTCCGGCGAAGAGCACGACGTTGAAGTGATCAGTGGGCTGCATGCCGTTGATGAGGTCGCGCAAAAGGGTTTTGGCGGTGTCGATGGGGAATCCGTGCATGCTGCCGCTGACGTCGATGATGAAGAGGTAGTCGCGCGGGCTGAGGTGCGAGGATTCGATGCGGGCGGGAGGCTGAACGTTGAGCAGGAAGAAGTTTTCGTGGTCTTCGGGACTGCCGTTGCCTTGATGAAGCAGAAGGCCACTGGCGACTTGTTGTTGGGCCAACTGGTAGTGGAGAACGAAGTCTCGATTGGCGTGGTCGGTCGAAGCAGGAAGGGTCAGGCTGGCGTGGGTTTTGTCAGAGAAGATGATGTGGGGTTGGTGGGTGGGGGAGACGACGGATTGGACGGGGAGACCGGCGTTGAGGGTTAGGTCGAGCTGGAAGGTGCTGGGGCTGTTTTGGCCTTCGGCGAGGTGGGGGTTTTGGGTCCAGGTTTCGGTTGCGGATTTGCCCGAGCTGGTGGGGCTGGTGTAGCGCGGTCCGACGACCGTAGGGTAGTGGAACTCGTAGACACGTTCGGTGGCGTTGAGTTTTTCGCTGTAGTGCAGGAAAACGCGCACCTCGTCGCCGGGGAGGATGTTGGCGACGCTCATCTGGAAGACGTTGGGGCGATGCTGCTCGAGAAGACTGGCGGTTTTGTTTTCGGCCTTGGCTTTTTCGAAGGTGGCTTTGGCTTGTTGTTTTTCCTGGATCTTGGCCTTGATGAGGCGTGGTCCGATTTGCATGTCGACGCCGTGGACGGCGGCGCGGGTGGAGGCGGGGAAGCGGTAGATGGCTTCGATGGGGGTGGTGCCGGTGTTGGTGTAGGTCTGTTCGACGGTGACGCTGGCGATGATGCCGGAGATGGTGGCTTTTACCTTGGTGGATTTGAGGGGAAGGGCATCGAGATTGGGGTTGTTGCCGATGATCTCAAACTGGGGTGGGAGTGAATGGTCGGGATGATTCTCGCCGAGGGGATGGGGTTGGGGGATTGAGTTGGCGAAGAGAGTGGATGCCGTGAGGCAGAGCAGGATGGTGGTTAGCAGGGATGATGTTGTTTGCATGGGATCGTTGGGTTGACGATCCAAGCTGGGGCGCGTGTTTGAATGATGCGTGAAGCGGGCATGAAAGTTGCGTGAATTGTTGGGGAAGGGGGTGTTTGATGCTCGATGAGAGGGATTTTTTTAACCACAACCGAGTGAAACGAGATAGCCAGCCAAAGGCTGTCCCGCAGGGATGAACGTAGTGAAGCAAATGGACACGAATTTACACGAATGATGACAGGCTTGGGATAGGTGTTTGGAGGTGGGATATTGTTGTGTTAAGGAGTTTTATATTTTTATATTATGTTGCAGATCAGCCAGCTACGATTGTCGGTGAATCATTCTGAAGAGGAACTGCGCCGAGCGGTGGCGGGGTTGCTTGGGGTGAAGATCGAGAAGCTGGAGGACGTGCGGGTGAAGCAGCGGGCGGTGGATGCGCGGAAGCGCAATGATGTGCAGTTTTGCTACACGCTGGCGGTCAAAGTTCACGATGAAGGGAAGCTGTTGAAGCGTTCGAGCAAGAACGGTCGGGTGGAGCGGGAGAAGGATGAAAGTTATCTTGGAGTGTCGAGAAATGGGAATGGCTCAGCGGCGGGCAAGGTGGAGAAGGTGGTGGTGGTGGGGGCGGGTCCGTGTGGGTTGTTTGCGGCACTGTTGCTGGCGCGCGAAGGGATGAAACCTTTGCTATTGGAGCGCGGCAAGGCGGCGGGGCCGAGGGCGCGGGATGTGACGGGATTTTGGCGGCGCGGACTCGATTTTGATCCGAATTCCAACGTGCAGTTTGGCGAGGGCGGGGCGGGGACTTTTTCGGATGGAAAATTGTATACGCAGATTCGCGATCGGGAGCACCGGATTCCGTGGATCTTGAAGGAGATGGTGAAGGCGGGGGCGCCGGAGGATATTTTGTTGAAAAGCCGGCCGCACATCGGGACGGATCGGCTGATCAAGGTGGTGCGGACGATTCGTGAGGAGATCATTTCGCTGGGTGGGGAGGTGCGGTTTGAGACTCGGGTGGCGGATGTGGTGCTGGAAAAGGGGACGATGCGGGCGGTGGTGACGCAAACGGGGGAGGTCATTGAGGGGGAGCGGTTCATCTTTGCGATTGGGCATAGTTCGCGGGACACGTTTGAGGCGTTGCACAAGAGCGGGGTGCCGTTTGAGGCCAAGCCGTTCAGTGTGGGGGTGCGGATTGAGCATCCACAGGGGTTGATGGACCGGGCTTTGTTTGGTCGGTCGGCGGGACATCCGTTGTTGGGGGCGGCGGCTTACAAGTTTGTGGCGCACTGTGGCACGGGTCGGACGGCGTATAGTTTTTGCATGTGTCCAGGTGGGCTGGTGGTAGCGTCGAATTCCGAGGCCAACATGGTGGTGACGAACGGGATGAGCAGCTATGCGAGGGCGGAGTCGAACGCGAACGCCGGGTTCATGGTGGAGATCAAGCCGGAGGATTTTCCGGGGGATTCACCGTTGCGGGGGATTGAGTTTCAGCGGGCGCTGGAGCGGAAGGCGTTCGAACTGGGCGGGGGGAACTATCATGCGCCAGCTCAGTTGCTGGGGGACTTTTTGATGGGTCGGGCAAGCACGGGTCCAGGTCGGGTGAAGGCTTCCTATGAGCCGGGAGTGAAGTGGACGGATTTGCGTGAGGTGCTGCCGGAAATCGTGGCGAGGACTTTGAAGGAAGCGGTTCCGATGGTGGAGGAACAGGTGCGAGGTTTTCATCTGGCCGAGGCCGTGATGACGGGAATGGAGACGAGGAGTTCGTCGCCCGTGCGGATTCCGCGCAATGCCGACACGCTCGAGTGTGAAGGCGTGGCGAATTTTTTCCCTGCGGGCGAAGGCGCAGGTTACGCAGGAGGGATCGTCTCCGCAGCAGTCGACGGCCTGCGGGTGGCAGAACGCGTGGTAGCAGGAAAGTAAGGTTCACTGGGAGTGCCGATGTGTCATCGGCCAAAAAATGGGATGGTGGCAGGGAGCTGAGGGCAGAGCACGGTGGTTCACTGGGAGAGCCGATGTGTCATCGGCCAACATTGATAGGGGCGGGGCTATTTTGATCTTGGATCAACTCGACCGCAAAGCACTCACCCGATTAGTAAAACCTTACGGTCGTGGCGGTGGCTGCCGACGCGACGACGCTGGATACGGATTATGGTTTGGCGGCTGCCGACCTGGTGGCGCTGCAAAAAGAGACGGATGACTATGCGGCGCTGGTGGTCGCCCCGAGTGTGGCGATCGCGCAGCGCAAAGCGCAAACCCAGACGTTGCCGCCGTTGTTTCGCCAGGCCAATCTGACGCTTGCAGGAATGGATCGATTGATAAAACGCTTTCGTTTAGTTGCTGGTGGTCCGGAGTTGATTGCCGCCTATCAAGCCGCACGTATCATTCGCGACGCCGGGCATGGGCCGGGTGTGCCGCCGGTGCCGACGGCTTGAAGACAAGGGCAAAGAACCTGGTCATGATGCTGAGAATGGAGGGATGGCCATCCTGTGGAGCGTGGAAACTGCGGACACGATCAAAAGACGCTGATATTGTTCGAGTTGAATAACCCCTCCATTTTGGCGAAAACCGCCATTATCGAAGCATAGCACCCAAATATCCGTATTCTTTTGCATGCCAAATCGGATCAGCTCTCTAAAAATCTTCAAATTTGAAGCATATAGGGTGATATTATTCTTCAACACATCACATTCACCCTCTGTTAGGGCATGAAAATGACAAAGGAACCCAACTACACAGGAATATGCCCACCGGAATCCTTTTCCACCGGTGGTTCTCAGTGGACTTCGCCCGACGCCGCGGCAGCACCAGCGTCCAAGAAGGAGTTGATCGAGGTCTGGTTCATCGAGCCTCTAAGAAGGATGGATGGACATCAGGCATTTGTCTGTCTGAGTGTATGCCTTTTTCTCTACGAGAAGTATTTGAAGAAGACTGGCCAGATCTGCAAAGACGAGAAGTTTTCTCAAGGGCACAAGGTCTTCAATCAAATGGGGAAGGACCTTGGAATTAGCGCAGATGACGCCTACGAGTTTTGGACGTGCTGGCGGAACGGGTTGGCTCATCAGGGCATGCCCAAGATCAGCGACAAATACCACTGGGGGATGACTGGTGAGCAGCCGGAACTAGTGCGAATTGATCGTGACACATTCACAATCAATCCTTGGCTCATTCGGGAAAAGATTCTCAACAAAGTAGAGAATAAGAAGCAAATTTGGGATGATGAGCTAGCCCCGTTGATGAAAGTCTTCCGCGTTACCAAGCCCTAACCTTCAAGTTAGCTTTGGTCGCGAAGCGCACCAAAGCTAGCAGTTGTTGAAACCTTCAAGTTAGCTTTGGTCGCGAAGCGCACCAAAGCTAGCAGTTGTTGAAACCCTCAAGTTAGCTTTGGTCGCGAAGCGCACCAAAGCTAGCAGTTGTTGATCAAGCCCGCTGTCCAGATCACGGGCGCACGTCAACGAAGCGGGTGGCTCCTTTGCGTTTTGCTTTCGTTCCTCGGCTGCTCCTTCGGATGGGTTGGGGCGCTTTCGGTGTTCGTGATTGGTTCGGTGTCGCCAGATCGTTGTGGAACGATGCGGATCAACGGCTTCAACCACTCGGTTTTTGCTTCCAATTGCCTTCCAATAACGATACCACGGCACGCTCCGTCCTCTCCAACTTCGCTGGAGTTCGCTTCACTGCTGAGGTGGTGTAATAAAAAAATCATCGTCTTCATTCAGGTGGCCCGCGTGACGGGTTTACGGTCACCCTTATCGTTCCAAATAAGTGGCGTGGCATTCGCATCACCAACACCATCTCCTTGCCGCAACACGGACACTTGGGCTTCTCAACCACCAGCGGTTTAGGCTTTCGCCTGGGGACGTGGCCGAGGATCTCCTGCACACCCAGTCGCCGCTTCTTTGCTGCCGCACTCAACAACCCATAATGCCGCACACGCACCAAACCCTTCGGCAACACATGGAGACACCAGCGCCGCAAAAAGTCATCGGGTGTTAAACGGATTACACGCCACTTACCCGTTCCACTGTCCTGGCAGTTAAGTCGGATGTTACCCTGCACATCGTATCCCAACAGCCGTGGTTCACTTACTGCCGTCTTGTTGACATAGCGTGCCAGATAACGCAGCGCATGATCACCTTTTCCAACCGCCCGTGCGTCCACCACCCAAGACTTGCTCCAAACCTCGGCGGGAATGGTGGAGTGATGCCGGGTGCCGTGTTTATCATCACTGGCTTTGATCAATGTGCTGATGCGATGGCGAAACGCCACTGCCAGGGCCTTCACCGGGAACAAATACCTGCGTCCCTTTGCCCGGCGCACCCGCAACCCGTCCTCACTCAACGCCACCCCCGGCATGATCACATGCACATGCGGATGATGCTGCATCTGCCGTGTCCAGGTATGCAGCACGCTGGTAAACCCCGGCATGCCCCCCAGATGTTTTTCATCTTGCGCAAAGTCCATCAACAACGCCGCGGTCGCTTTGAACATCACGTCGTAAAACCACTTCTGATGAGCATAGGCAAAACGCCGCAACTCATCGGGCAGCGTGAACGTGAGCATAAAATAACGCACCGGCAGCAGCTTGGCTTCCTGAGCGGCGGCCCATTGTTTTTGTTCCCGCCCGCCACACTTGATGCACGAACGATGGTTGCAGCTGTGATAAACAAAACGCGCCTCCAGGCACTCCGCACAATGATGCACTTGCCCGCCCAACTCAGCCGTGCGGCATGACAAGACCGCCCGGGCCGCCCGATGATGAGCGCCCGTCAACAAATGCGCATGAGAAGCCGCAAAGCGACTCCAATGCCGCGCAAAGATCGCCGCCAGATCCATGCAGCCGATCTTTTGTGATCAATCAGTCAACCGAAGGGGCCGGAATCACCTCGTTGTAGAGCCGGTTGAGCGCCTCACGCGTTCTTCCTTCACTAAGTTCCGTAAGATGAAGATAGACCGTCGTCGTCTTGATGTCCGAATGTCCAAGATACACCTGCAACTGCCGCAGCGACACACCTTCTTCCAGCAAATGGGTGGCATAACTATGGCGCAGTGCATGGCAACAGACCCCTTTCTTCTTGATGCCCGAACCCAGCACCGTCTTGATCATCGCCGCCTGCACACTGCTGTCACTCATCGGCTGCGAAGCAAGGCGCAAAGCCTTCGCCTGACTGCCAAACTTTTGTTTCCATCCACGGCCAATGCCCGGAAACAGAAAGCGTGGGTTACGATGCGCCGACCACCACTGACGCAGGCGTTGCAGCATCAACGGTGAAACCGGCACCTCGCGATGTTTGCCTCCCTTGGCATGAAGCACCTGCAACACCCCGCGAGCCGCATCCAGATGAGACACCTCAATACGACAGGCCTCGCCGACTCTCAGCCCGCAATGATACATCAACGCAAACACCGCACGGAATCGCGCCACCTTCGTTGAAAGCAGCAAGCGATGCACCTCAGCCCGGGTCAACACACAAGGCAGCGGTGCGGTGCGTTTGATGCGGATCTTGCTCCAACAAGTCCAGTCATGACGCTCCAGGAAATCACGAAAGAACAGCCGCAGCGCGCAGACACATTGATTGAGCGTGCTGCCCTCGTAGTCGTGATCTTGTTGCAAATGATGAAGAAAGTCGAGCACCTGACCTTCATCAAGCAGTGACGCGCAGGCCACGCCCTGATGAGAAGCAAGACGTGAGACCCAGCGCACATACTCCGTGCGGGTGCGGGCCCGCAGGGATTTGAGATTGATGAAGCGGACGAAGTCGGATAAGTTGGCAGGGATAGCTTTCATAGGCCCCCAGATTCCGCCTGCCTGAGGTCACTGACATCTTTGTAAACCCACCTCGTTCATGTCGCTCCACGCCCCGCACCAACCTCACCCCCGCGAAGCGGCTTCGTTCAACAAGGCGGTGGTGGCAACCGAGCAACAACGTCCGTCTTGAATTCGAGCTTCCATTTCGCCTACAGCTAAACGTTTAGCAATAAAATGAATATGTTCAGCTTCACCGACAATCTCGATATCGTCGATAACAAGCCAATCGTAGTCTTAGCCAAGATCGCGATGGCTCCGACCGACAAGGGGGGAAGGATTGGGCCATTTACCAAAGGTCTCCGCCCCAATCACAATTTCGGATCGGAGGAAGACCGGATTTTCTATATCGGACAGATCGAGGTTCCAGAAAGCGAATGGGTGTATCCTGGTGAGACTCGTGAGCTGTCGATCACTTTTCTGAACGCGCGTGGATTGGCGGAGATGCTCACGCCTGGACGGACTTGGCGCATTCAAGAGGGACCTAAGCTGATTGGAACTGGAACAGTGATCGCAATCGAATGACACGAAACAGAACGCCGATCCCTCAAATTATGCCTGAGAACCCCGCACAGCGTCTCGCCCAACAATTAAATGCTGCGAAAACACCGGCAGATTATCACCGGGCATTGCGGAATGCTTATTCCGCTGTTGATGCGCTCGTTGGGGAAGTCATCGACGCCAACGAAACTGAACTCGCATGCAAGAAGGGTTGCTTTCTCTGCTGCTACTTGAGAGTCGACGCGAAAGCCCACGAGATTCTCAACATTGCGGACTACGTGGAGGCTAGCTTTTCTGGATTGGAACGAGGAGCATTGAACGCACGCCTTGAGGAACACCAAAAGACTGTGGAACCGCTGTCCTACGAACAACATATCGGAACCAACGTGCCATGCCCTTTGCTCATCGACGGCATGTGCAGCGTATACTCTGTCCGCCCATTCGGCTGCCGTCGGCACCAGTCGCAGGACTTCGACAGCTGCCAGTATTCCTACGACAATCCGGAAGACATTCACCACCCAAGCGCCCGCAACAATGCACTTCACCGAGCTACTGGACATGCGGAGATGGCAGTCAATGATGTCTACTCCTCGAAGGGATTTGATTCTCAAGGATACGAGCTTGGAACAGCCCTCAAAGAAGCGCTATCAAATCCAAAGTCTAGAAAACGATGGAAGAAGGGTAGCAAAACCTTCTAGCAGCGAAGACCGTCTCTCCAATGGCATAACAATGCGCCGCTCCTAGCACCTGCCCCGCTGCGAGTTCAATCAGCCATGGCCATCAACCCACACTCGAAGCCTCGCCATTCGGCAGGTGTAGGAGGGCTTCGACGTTGTGCCAGAAAGAAGAATGAACGTTCTGAACATCAATACGCGCAAGCAGTTTGAAGATTGGTTGACTGATAATGTTGCTTTTGCGGACGCCCGTATCCTCTCCCTTACAGCTGCGTCCAAACCTGATCCATCGAGCACGCCTTCTGCGGTGACCATCGAACTCGCATACCAGATAGAGGGGAGTTACAAGGCACATTCGAGGAGAGTGTCCCGTGTGTTCCGTATTCGGGCAACCAAGATCGCACAATACAGCCTCTCTGCCGACGCCGCCATCTCCTCTGAACACTGGTCGGAAGGAATAGCAGCTGTCGAATCAGAGTCACCAATTGCATTCGAGCTTGATGTTCCTGCCCGACTCTCATTGCACTGCTCAGAGATTTCTGTCGAGGAGCGTCCGAAACTCTTTGAGACCGTGGCGCCTAGGCTCAGTAATCGAGAGGTCTTTGCGAACGCCCCAAGGACATTGATGCCCACTCCAGCACAATGGCAGACGAGATTTAATGCGCTCGATCAAGATGTTGTGTGGCACATCTACCGTAGTGAACCTCAGCAGACTGCCGAGGTTCCAATCGCGAACTACGAAGGATGGTTCCTTCAAGTGCGGAGAGACCTAGACGATGCCCACCAAGGAATCTTTTTCTTTTCGTGCAGGCCTGAAAAACATGGTTTTCGCGTCGCCATTCAGAACCAAGGGGCGTCCAAGCTCCTATGGCAGAGCGCGATGAGAGTCTTGTCAGAGTTTGATGGCGTAGAGATCCACTGCGGCAATTGTGAATTTCCAGGAGCTGACTTTTTCCGGGCATGGACAAGCTCGGAAGAGGCACAACAAGCGGCGTCATGACAACCTCCACCCGCCGTTCTGTTTCGATGATTTCCAATTACACTCCCAACCCCATAAGTGACGTGCGCCGCCGCTGGTAGTGTTGATGCCTTCATCGTTCAACCTTGCATTGCCGCGAGAGCGTTATCACCTGAGCGGAGACCGGTGGCAAATCCTGACAAAGGAAGGATAACCACGTTGTCTAAATTATACTGGCGCAGGTGAGCGAACCGAAGTTTAAAGGGAGAGACAAATAAAAATTCAGAAAAAAAATCGGAAAAAATTGTGAACTTCCATTTTTGAAGAGTAACACCCTAATATCCGTGTTGTGTTGCAGCCCCAATCCAAGTTGATCTCGATAAATTGACAAATTTGAAACAAATAGGGTGATGCGATTCTTCAAAACGTCGTATCAACCCTCTGTTAGGCAAAAAACTCTTCGTCACCCGCTTATGTCAGCTCCACCTGCATCGGAAATTAAACTGCTCCGCGCGGCCTACACGGCCTTCAACGAGCGAGACATCGCCGCGGCCCTCTCGACCATGACCCACGACGTGGCTTGGCCGAAAGCGTTCAAGGGCGGTTTTGTTCGTGGCCCCGACGAGGTTCGCGCTTACTGGACGGAGCAGTGGAGCGAGATCGACCCCCACGTGGAGCCAGTGGCCTTTTACTCGGAGGATGCCGGGCGTATCTTGGTCGATGTTCATCAGGTCGTGCGTGACTTGGCTGGAACAGTCCTCGCCGATATGCACGTTGGCCATCGGTTCACTTTGGCGCAGGGTTTAATCCAAGCGATGGAAGTCGGCCCACTTCCGTTGGTGCCCCAAAATGCCTACCAGACCCCAGAGCCAACGGCCCCAAGCGGCCGTGGCTCATCTTAAATGGTAGGTGCACAACCGCGTTCGTTGACCAATCGCCATGTCTAAGTTTGGAGATGAGTTCTTCCGACGGCTTCAGCGGATAAACGCCGGGCTTGAACCCGCGACCACGCCAGGCTGGCGCTGTGCCCGTTGCAACAAAGACATGAGTGACTGTTTATCACTTTTCGGGCCGACACCAACCGATGTATGTAGCGAGTGTGAAATCGAAATGCGGAAAGAGGATCATCTAGCTCGATGGAATGCAGCCAAGCCACCTGTTTACGACATCGATGCGATTCTCTTCGCCGCTGATCGGAAGCCTTGGGATATCGTGAAGGAACTCAACAGCAAAATTGATTCGTCTTGCCCAGAGTCGCACTTGCTAGAACCTGAATCGATTGTTCGTGACTTCGAGATGTTCAGTTGTTTTGAAGGTGAAGATTTTGATTACATTCTCGACTGTAACGGTGGTGCAGTGATTTTCCTTCGCGGTTTACGGGCGATGCGAGCCATCGGTGCAACCCGATTGGCGGATGCCATGACAAAGATTCGGGATTTCGCCATCAGCCGAGGAGTCGCGCTTCCCGACCCTATTCCTGATCCATGGTTCTGTGAAGTCACTATCGATTCCAATCTGAAGTGCGAGTTGGCACGCTTGGACGAAGAACTGAAACCTTACGATGGATTGAAGGGCGGCGACACGAGCAGGATGCTGGTTGAATATTTGCGCCGTCACGTAGAGGTTCTCCGTCAACGAAAGGTTCAAAATGAATACTCCTAATAAGGTCGCTGAGCTTGGTCGTTCGCCTGAAATATCTCCTGCTAGAATGATCGCCAAGACTTTCGTATTCATCACTTCGTTTGCGGCACTTTCCTCCTGCATGCTGATGGGGATCTTCTCAGCGGCTGGAGTTTGCGCATTGATCTTCGGTTCGGACGTGTTGGACACGACCCTCGGCGATCCACCTGATCGGACTCATCCGGCCTTCATTCTCTTCATGCTGTTGATGGTTCCTGGTATGATTGTTGGGGCTATCGGAGGCACATTTGGCATTGTTTTGCCGCTTTACCGGGGATTCAGACTTCCATTTGGTCGGAGCAACGAATCTGCAAGAATATGGCTGCACCGCTACGCAACGGGACTCGCAGAATACACAAAACCCACCAACAGTGAACAAGACGGTGGTGGACAACCGGCTACCCGCCCCGAATCGAAATGACCCTCGTGACTACAACTCTTAATCCTGTCGTGGAGTGGCGCTCCCGGTAGCCGGTGCCACACCCCGACGTTGGTCTAAGAAATGACTCTGATATCAAAACGAAAACGTTGGATACGCCGACTCTTGGTCCTCGGGGCTTTGGGTTTTCTCGGTGGAATCACCTTCACACTTTACATCGGTCATCAGCTAGTTGCAGCAGTTCCCAGAATTGTTGGCCCTCCGCCCGGCTATTTGGGCGGAGAGACCATCAAGTTCAAGAGCGCTTCGGGGAGTCAAATCGCAGGTTGGCTTACGGAGACCGAGAATGCATCCGGAACGATTCTCCTTCTTCATGCGATCCGAGCAGACCGGCGGAGTATGGCCAGCCGCGCCAGCTTCCTGCGCGATCAAGGCTACCACACACTCTGCATCGATTTTCAAGCGCATGGGGAGAGTCCAGGCGAGAACATCACTCTGGGATACCTTGAGGCGATGGATGCGGCGGCTGGAGTGGCATATTTGCGAAGTCACTATGCCAATCTCCCTGTAGCCGTTGTCGGAACCTCGCTTGGTGGCGCTGCGGCCCTGATGGCTCACTACGTGAACCCACCTGAGGCGATGGTGGTGGAGGCCGTGTTTGCGGATGCAGAGACAGGTGTTGGCAACCGCCTGGATATGCGATTCGGTCGCCATGGACGTCTGCTCACACCACTGCTTACGTGGCAGATCCAACCATTGCTTGGCATCGACGCCGACAGACTGAACACCGTCCGCGCGGCGGAGAATGTGGTCACCCCAGTTTTTGTCCTCTACGGTAGTGAGGATCGTCACGCCCGACCCATCGAAGCGAATGCCATTTACGCTGCTTTAGGCGGACCGAAAGAGATTTGGAAGATCGCCGGTGCCGCACACGTCGATCTTCATCGATTCGCAGCTGCCGAGTATGAGGAGCGCGTCAGCAAGTTCATCGCCAAATACCTCAGACCAAGATGAGACTAACAAGGCGCGCCATGACAACCCTGCCAGCCATTCGGTTTCGATGATTTTTCCCTCACCACAAATTCAACTCCGTGATCGACGCGCGTCCCCACTGGTAGGGGTGCACGCGCTCTACCTTCGGCGATTCCTCGCGCATTCCAAACTTCATGCCATGAAATCCGCTATTTACGCAATTTCCATTCTTCTGCTCACGGCACCTGTTATCGCAATCGCTGGAGATGCCATTTTTCCACAGTTCCGAGCGGCAATTGTCTGCTATAACGGCGAACTCGATTCGGGTAGTTCATGCGCATCGAATCCCGCTCCAGTCGGCCAGCCAATTGCAAGGAGCGGTAAGATGACTTGTGGGTTTCCCGGCAAAGTTTCCGAGATTGCGTGGTCATTCGTCGAGCGACGCGATGGCAAGGACGTTTTCAACTTCACCCGTCGTTTTCCGATAGAGACACCCGAGACAGCCACCGCAACCAAACAGATTTCATTTGGCGGCGAGCGCGTGACCGTCTTTGAAGACAAGTTTCAGGTCATCGTTATTCAAGGCCCCAATAAATGAACCCGGAAACCCCGAACAAGACGCTCCATTCAACGGCAGGTAACGCTCCAGTTTGAATTCGGGCTTTCCTCCCCGCCGTGGATGAGCTAGAAGTTCGTTCAAGAAAATGATGCGTGCTGCTGACTTCAGACTCCGACTCGATGCTGCTTCGTTCTACGCAACGAGGTTTGCAGCTACAATGGTGCGAGACACGTTACCCTTCGAGTTCCGCTACTGCGCCGTCCTCAATTCCTCATGTGATTCCAATCGTGAGGCGGATGAGATCGTGTATCCCGAAGACGACAACGTGTTCCACGAAGATCTCGAAGCGAAGGAGGTCGTCGAGTTGCTGTGCCGCAATCAGCGAGTCCCGCAATGGATCGACATCGCAGTTGGATTTAGCGGGCGCCATCATTCTCACATGTCATTACTTTGCGGTGGCCGATACCATGCGGAAGACAATCGCCTTTACTACTTTGATCAGGGGACACAGCCGTTTGGGATCAAGAGTCCGACCCTTCCTCCACGCTACAAGGATGGGACGCGGTTCCGCCTGCCCCAAGAACGAGATTTCTTCGAGCGCCTTCACAAACTCCACGATAAAACAAACGAAGCCGAACAAAACGTTGGTGGACAACCGGCTAGCCGCCCCGAATCGAAATGACCCTCGTGACTACAACTCTTAATTCTGTTGCGGAGTGACGCTCCGGTATCCGGTGCCGCTCCTCGATGTCGTCTAAAAACAATGCTCCTGCCACTCCTCATCCTTGCGAGCCTCGGCTACGTAGCCTTTGCCATTTCAGTGATTGTCAGGGAGAGGCGATGTCGTGGCTTTCGTGAGACTGATGAACCTCATCCGGCAATGAAGTTTGTGTTTGCGGGAGGGGTGCCCTTGGTGATCACCTCAACGATGACCTACCTGTTTTTGATCGTGGGAGGCGCGACCACAGTTCAGTTCAACGTTGGCAATCCTTCTCGCATGAATGTTTGGTCCACCTGGGTTGATCTTTGGCCCATGTTTTTATTCATCACCGCTGCGAGTGGTTTTGGGTCGTTGATTTGGTTTGTTGTATCCGTGTTCAAGAAAACGATGCGACCGTCTATTCCGATTTCGATTATCTCATTATCGCTTTCTGTTCTGGCATTGTTTACCGTTGCCTCTTATTTTCCATCAGCATAGGCAAGCGAATGAAGGTCAAGATGAACAAGACGCTAATGGCAACCGGTGTTGACGTCTTTCGTTGAATTCGAGCTTCCTTTTCGCCGGTGCCACAGCTGATCGTTCGACAAAATAAAACAATCAATGAAAACTACATCGACAGCAATCCTATCTCTGATACTCACCGCTGCCCCACTATTTGCTGCTGAAGACGTCGAGATTTACAGAGGTTCAGAAATCTTGGCAGATGGAACTAAAGTTCAAATTCAGGTTTCGATTCCACCAGAGAGGCTGAGCGCGCTGCCGAAGACCAACCTTCTTCTTGAAGGAGCTCCGGTTACTGCAGAAGACGCAATTGCGCTTTCCGCCAATGCATTTGAAAAGCAAGATCCGTTGATCGAGCGCACTTTGGTTCAAAGGGTTGAACTGCTGCAGGCCGCTGGTCCCGAAATCGATAACCAGAATTTCTTTATCGGAATCCCGCTTTATGTCGTCGAGATTCACGGATTCCGATCAGAGCGTGAATCTCCCCATACTTATATGCAGAAGTTTGTGGTTCTCCCTGATAAGTCCGTAGAGATTCCAATTGTCAGAAAATAGAGTCGAACAATGCGATCCACCGAACCCTGACCAAGCAGCCCCTTAATTGTGACACCGGAATGTCCGTGTTATTTTGCAGCCCCAAAATCCCTCATGCATAGCATAAACACTGACCAATTTCCAAAGGCGTGTGGGACACCCGCCACCACCTCGATCAACCCCATTTCCTCCCTCTGTTGCTCCAGAATAATGAAGAACAGTTTTCGCCCATCAGATGAAGAGCTGCGAGGAATGACCGTTAATGAATGACTATTTGCATGTGGCCTTCTTGACGCCTTCGGCGATGCAGCACGGAGACAGGATCGTGGTGAGATGATTGATCTTCTGGTTCATGCTGCTACGACGCGTGAGCAAGCAGAAGAAACCGTCGATGCGACGCTAACCAACCCGAAGAAGTATGGAATCTGATGAGATTTGACCAGGACATCATTGAGCCGCTTCATTGCCTCGCGGCTGAGGTGCTCGACATGCGACAATATGGGCGCCTCGCAACCGTCACCCATTACCTATCGGTGTTGAGCGTGGGACAATGGAATCGACTCGGAACGGATGAGCGGAAGCTTTTCGTAGATAAGATGGCCATTGACTTTCACGCAAGGGCATGGGATGAATGGGAGCGGAATTCTGGAGACTCATTATTGCGCGTCAACGAATTGATCGGAATCCAGAGTCGAGCGTGCAAATGAACAAGAAGAAGCACAACAAGCCGCGCCGTGACAACCCCTGCTAGCTGTTCAGTTTCGATGATATCCCGTAACTACAACCCAAATCCCGTGATCGACGCTCGCCCTGCTGGCAGGGGTTCCTGTGATCATCGTTAGGCCGCTTCACGCCAATGAGCTTCGACCCTGAATATGAAAAGTTCCTGCAGAGTCACATCGACGGAAGCACGGTGTTCACCTACCGTGAACGGGATTTCAGACTCAAGACACGCGAGCAGTTGTTTGAGAAGATCGAGGTTGGCGAGATGCGTGTTCCTTTCCTCAGCTGCCTAGTGGCCTATCGCAAGCGCCTGCAACATGCAGGATATTCTAGCCTTGAGGTGAGCAGCATTGATGGGACGGCCATTGGAGAGTATAGCGGCGACATCCTCTTCGTATCTCACGCTTCGGATGCTGTGTGCTTGCACCATGCCGACGGGACTGTTGACACAGAAGTGATCGCACCATCCATTGGAGAGTTTCTCGCAGGACTGGTTAGGGTATGACGACATTGCGGCCTAAACCTCCAGTTAGCTTTGGACGTGAAGTGCACGGGCTGGCGTTCGCTGGGTAGATGCTGCGAAGTGCAACTTCGCGGTCCTTGGTCCTTGGTGGTTTCTTAAGGGCGGTAGGAGGTGATGCGGCCGTTGATGGGGTCGATTTGGATGCAGTAGTAGTTGGGAACGCTGGCGATGGCGGTGCCGGAGACTTCCTCAGCCTCAGAGATGATGGTGAGGAACCAGCGGCTGGTGCCGGTGGAGGGGAGGTTGGTGCTGTTGGGGCGGAAGATGAAGGAGCGGTATTCGTGGTCTTCAACAGGGAATTCGTAGGCGTTGCGGGTGGAGCCGCTGAGGGTGAAGGTGTTGGCTTGCGCCGCAGCGCTGGGGGCGGGGAGGGTGAGCAGGGATGAGGCGGCGGTGGCGCTGCTGATGACGAGGTCGTCGGAAAGTTTGAGGGTTTCGCCGTGATGAATGGTGATGGCGGAGTCGAGCACGGTGCCGCTTTCAGCAGGGAAGGGGCTGGGTTCGCCGGCATCGTAGTGGCGCATGAGGACGACGGTTCGATAGGCGGAGGTGGAGCCGGGGGTGTCCGGGGAGAGGTGGCGGTAGAAGCGGACTTCGACGGGGCGGCCTTCGGATGAGGCGATCTGTTGGGCTTGGGAGAGGAGGGATTGAAGCTGGTCGCCGGTGTTGGTGAGTCGGGCGGCGGCGAGGGAGCCGACGAGGGGAGGCAGGGTTAGGGCGAGGAGGAGTCCGACGATGGCGCAGACAATGAGCATCTCCACCAGGGTGAAGGCGGGATGGCGTCGCGGGGCGGGCGTTGGTTGTCGGGTGGGATGCATGGGCAACATGGTGGATCAGTCGTCCCAGCGCGAGTTACGAAGAGGGACGGTGGTGCTGAAGATGCGGAAGTTGACCTTCTGTCCAACGAGGTAGGCTTCGAGGGCGTTGGTGTCGGCCTGGAACTCATCGTTGTTGGCGATGGTGAACCCGCTGAAGGTGAAGGGCGGAGTGGCTGCGCCGGTGGGGGCGAGGTTGGCGGCGGAGCGTTCATCAATGACGACCATGAGCAGTTCGACGGCGGGGGGAAGTTGGTGGTCGCTGGGGAGTTGGGTGAAGTTTTCGGCGGCGGAGATGGGGGTTCCGGCGCTGTCGTAGGTGTAGCCGGGGGCGATGTCGCGCGGGTTGGCCGTGGTTTCGGTGAGGGTGATGCGTTTGGGGGAGACGATCAAAATGAGGACGTTGTCGGCGATGGGCCGGCTCCAGTTGGTGGTGTTGAGCATCCAGTTGGAGGCCGTGGCGGCCTCGGGATTGTAGATGGTGTTGTTTTCGGTGGGCGGGGCGTATTCCATCAACCGGTAGCGGTATTTGGCGGGCTGGCTGGTGGCGATGAAGGGAGGTCGGAAGGTGGAGTCGTCGCCGAATTCGACGTAGTATCCGCGACCGTTGATGGCGGTGGGGAGATGTTGATACTGGCTGGAGTAGCCAAGCGGAGCCTGGAAGAAAAGGCTGTGGCCGGGATGGGTGGCGGCACTGATGCCGGAGGCTCCACTGAGGACGCTGGTGGTGGGTCCGGTGCGGAACTGTAGTTCGGAATAGCGAACGTAGCCGATGGGATTGAGGTTGATGTCGAGTTCGGCTCCGGTGCTGCTGTTGAAGGCGGGGGCGAGCGGGTCCGCAGGGTTGGGGAAGCGCAGGCGTTCGTAGGTGTTGAGCGTGGACTGCTGGAGGTTGAATTTGATGATGTCAAAGGCGCGTCGGGCTTCGCGGAATTGGGAGACTTTGCCTCCGGCCTGGGACCAGCCGCGCTGGACTTCGGAGAGGACGTTGACGACGATGAGGAACAGGATCGAGAGGATCGTCATCGAAATGAGCAGTTCGACCAGGGTGAAGGCGTGGCGGCGAAGGCGGCTCATGAGGTTCGAAGATCTAAAATTTGAGATTTGAGATTTTTAAATTTCGAATGATGAATGGGGCTAGAACTGTCGGGCGACGAGGGTGAGGTAGGTGGAGAAGGTGTTGGGGTTGTCGAAGGGGAAGTTTTCACGCGTGCTGGAGGCGATGCGGATGTGGATGGCCTTGGCGTTGGTGGCGGCGGGGAGGTCGGCGGTGTCGCCAACGGGCATGTTGATGTCGCCATGGGCGGTGGTGCCTGATTCGGAGGCAAGTTGGGCGCTCGCGACGTAGGCGACGCGGAGGTCGAAGCTGGCGTCGTCGGGGGCGATGGGATTGGCCTGATCATCGAAATACCAGCGGTTGGCGAGGATGGTGGGGAGGTTGCTCCAATGGTGAGGGGCGGCGGCGGGGGCGCCCCAGTCGGCGAGGCCGATGGCTCCGGAGATTTCGCTGACGATGCGGGTCTCGGCGGTGCGATTGGTGGCCTGGCGCATGTTGTCCATGACGGAGGGGATCAGTCCGAGAAGCGTGGTGAGGGAAAGGGCGAGGATGGCGACGGAGATGGCGACCTCGGCGAGGGAGAAAGCCTGTCGGGTGCGGTGATGAAAGGATGGGAAAAGGCGGTTCATGGGGCGAAGCGTTTGTTTTCGAGGACGCGGAATTTGTAATGCCGGTCGAGGGGTTCGGCGTCGTAGTTGGAGGGGAGGGCGTAGTCGGGGATGGTGGGATCGTCAGGGTTGATGCGACGTTCGATGAGGGCGGAACCGCGGTAGTCGGCGTTGATGGATTCGAGTTGCGGATTGAACTCGTTGGCGGGCACGGAGCGGGCTTTGCGGATGGTTTGGGCGCGGTAATGGACGCGGTAGGTGTTGCTTTGCGTGGTAATTTTTTGGTAGATGTGGGCGTAGGGACGTTCGCGGGCGTTGTCGCCGGTGAGGGCGCGGGCTTCCCAGAAGGTTTTCATGTCCTCGGTGTCGTTGTAGGGGGTGTTGACGTCGGGATCGCCGCCCTCGGTCTGGGCAGGGTTGGTGGCGGTGGTGAGGACGGAGGGAGAGGTGCCGGAGACTTTTTTGGGAATGAGGTTGATCTCGGCGATCTGACTGGCGGTGCGGAACAGTCCGCGGGCGGCGGTGGGGGTGTTGACGGTGGTTCCGCCAGAAGCAGCGCTTCCGAATTCGAATCGGCGTTCAAATTGTCCGAGGGTGCCCTGCCAGATGGTTCCGACTTTTTGGTCGGCAAGAATCGTGCGATGCCAATGGCGGAATTTGGGACTGGCGGTGTAGTTGCCGAGGTTGGCCTCGATGTCGGTCCAGAGCTGGTGATGGTGATATTGGCCGTCGCCGTAGCTGTTGTTGAAGGCGAGGAGTTGTGTTCCGGTCGGACCACCGCGCTGCACGGGGGCGGCGTCGGTGGGGATGGCGTGCATCATTTCGCCTTTGAGAACGGCATGGAGTCCGGTGGCGCGACGGATGTATTTGTTGAAGGGGACCATCTGGTAGTTGAGGTTGACCTTGCCGGCGGTGGAGTAGGGTTCGCTGATGGCGTAGGGTTCGACGATGGGCATCCAGAAGAGGTCGAGGAGAAGGTGGTCGGCTGGATCGACGCCGCCGAAGTAAGAGGGGGCACCGGGGTGGGGTTGGGCGTCGATCTGGCTGGTGATGCCGGAGCGGATGTGGTTGGGTCGGAACAGCAGGGTGCGCCAGGGGTCGCCGTTGCCATCGGGGCCGCCGAGGGTGGGAGAAGGAGGAAGTGAGCCGAACATGACGGCAGAAGGCATGAGCCGGTTGGGGGTCATGTAGTTGAACCCGGCGGCGGCGCTGCGCCAGGGTTCGCCGTGGTAACCGCCGGGCATGCGATAGGTGGCACCGCTGATGGTTCGGTTGTCGATGCCGATGTTGCCTTCGTCGGGCCAGTTGATCCATGGGCCGTCGCGCATGTTGCCGGCACCGAAGGGATTGTCGAAGTCGCGGTAGCGGTGGGCGAGGGCACCACCGATGGGGACGTCGGGCCAATAGCCGCCGTTGGGGACGTTTTTGATGAGGCGGTTTCTGCGGTCGGTGAGGTTGCGACCGGTGACGGGATCGACTTCGACGGAGAAACCGGGGTCGATGTAGTTGCCGTAGCGGGACCAGGTGTGGGCGACGAAGAAGGGGAGGTTGGCGTTATTGGGATTGAGCCAGTTGGGGTCGTCCATGGCGAGCAGGCGCGGGTGGGGACGCCAGTCGGAGGCGGGAACGATGAATTTGGCGTTGTGGAGTCGGAGGTCGCCG
Organism: Phragmitibacter flavus; assembly: GCF_005780165.1. Classification (NCBI taxonomy): domain Bacteria; kingdom Pseudomonadati; phylum Verrucomicrobiota; class Verrucomicrobiia; order Verrucomicrobiales; family Verrucomicrobiaceae; genus Phragmitibacter; species Phragmitibacter flavus. The sequence continues at coordinate 51,796 of NZ_VAUV01000023.1, forward strand.
TGGCGCGGCACGAGGTTGACGAGGGTGTCCTGACCGAAGGGACCGGTGACGCCGGCGGGGAGGAAGGGGGTTGAGCTGCCTGTTGTCTGGGTGGCATAGGGGCGCATGACGTTCACATAGGCATCGGTGGTGCTGGTGTTGTTGGGGGCCATCCACATGACTTGCTGATAGCGGGGGATGTTGTTGGTGGCACCCGAGTTGTCGATGCTGTGGTAGAGGCGGCCAAGAGTGCGCAGCGATTCGTCGTTGGCGTCGGAGATGCCGGAGTAGGCGCGGGTGTAGGGGGTGGGATTGGTCCAGGCACCGCTGAAGCGGTTGAGGGCTCCGGCAAAATGAAAGGCCCACCAATGAGGGGCGTCCACGCGTGGGGTGGTCGTGCTTGAGGCATTGGTCTGGCGACCGGTGCCGAGGCGGACGAGTTCGGGAGTGGGGATGGGTTTATCGGCGGAGATGTTGCCGTTTTTGTCGATGCGGAGATCGACCTGGACGGATTGCACGAGGTTGGCGGGTTCGGGGTTCTGACCGGTGTAGATGTTGATGGTGATTGGGTCTCCGCCGAGGACAATTTGGTGAGGGTTGTCAGGGGTCGGTTTGAGCGGGCCGGGGATGGTGTGGAAGTCGGTGACGAGATCGAAGTTGAGATAGGCTTTGTTGGGGCTGGTCTCGGCGGTTTCGTGGTAGGCGGGGTCTTTCAAGACGCCGCCACGTGGGGGGAGTCGACGGCCGCTGAGTCCGACGGTGGGGCTGACGCTGCCGCCGATCATGTGGACGTTGTTGGCGGCCCACATGCTGCCTCCAGAGCGCCAGATGGGGGCGATGGATGAGGCGTAGAGAGGAACGTCGCCTGCGATGGTGTTGCGGATGCGGACGCCGTCGAGGCCGATGACTTCGATGCAGAGGTTGGGCATCATGCCACCCCAGCCGGGAGCGAGGTTGGTGAACTCGACCATGAGCATGCCCTGAACGCGGCGTTCGCCGGGTTCAAGGGGGGTATCGGGAACGAGGGTGGCGTTCCAGTTCTTGGGCTGGTAACCAGGGTGGGTGGCCATGGACCGAGGATCGTCTTCGTCGGCGCCGGGGTTGGTGCCATAGCGCCCGCTGGAGGTGGCTGAGAGAGGGGGATAGTTGGAATACCAGTATTGGGGTTGGCTTGGGGGGGAGGAATGTGGATCGGGGCCGAGTTCGATTTCGACGGGGTCGCCGATGTTTGCGTGAAGGATTTTTGGTGCGGTGCGTCCGCCGCTGGCATTTGGGTCGGAGTTGCTGGATGGGTTGGTGTTGTCGATGGGTGGGGCGGGAGGGATGGAGCCGTCGGCGTTGCGGATGCGGTAGCTGCCTTCGTCATTGGTGCCGTCGGCGGTGCAGATGAAGAGGAGTCCGACTTCTGAAATGGCGACGAAGCGGCCCTGACCGCGTGCGGGAACGCCGCCAAGAGTGGTTTGGCTGGGTGCGACCATGCCATGGCCGGGGAAGGCGCGATCAATGATGCGCTCGCCGCCGCGTGGCTGGCTGCCGCGATCGGCGGTGAAGGGTTTGTGAAGGGGGGTGGCGTTGAGGATCTGTTCGCCATTCTTGCCGTCGAGGCGGTAGGTGGGATCGGTTTTCAAGGTCTCGGTGGAGGGGGCGAGGCTGCCGTCGTAAACGTTGATGGAGCGGATGTAGTCGAACATCTGCACGGCGAGGCGGGCGGCGTCGGAGCCGTATTTGTCGGTGAAGGAGGCGGTGGCCGGGGCTCCGCCGTTGGGGTAGTCGCGTCCGAGCAGGTGGTAGAGGTATTCGAGCAGGATGCGGTTGCGGGGGAGGTTGATGTCCTCGGTGGCGCTGAGGGAGTTTTTGCGTCGGAAGAAGTAACTTTTGTCGGTGCTGGTGGCGTTGCCTGAGGAGGCGCACCAGGCGATCATGTTGTCGTAAATGGTGCGATAGGTGTTGCCGAGGGACTCGTCAGCGACAGGCCAGGCGGCGATGCGTGGTAGTCCGAAGAGGTTCGTTTCGGGCGAACGGCTGTGGGCGGTGAGGAAGGCTCGGACGCGTTCGAGGGCGCGTTCGGGGTTGTCGCCGAACAGGCGGTTTTCGGGGGGGGCACCTTCAGCATCGTCGTGGATGAGGCGTTGGTCCCCGGAGACTTCCTGGGAGAACAAGAGGTCGTCGACGCTGGCGTAGAGTCGTTGCTTGAGAGATTCGGTAATGTTGACGTGGTGCTGTTTCGCGCCGGGGTAACTGGAATCGGTGAGCGCCCAGAAGGGCACGGTGCCGGAGATCGAGCCACCGAGATTGACCTTGGGAACAATTTGATAAATGCGCTCGCGTTTGGCGAGGATGGCGGAGCGGGCGTTGGGGGCTTTGCCGTAGGGATCGAGGTCCTCATTGGGGAACAGCACGGTGCTGAGGGCGACGGTGGCGGGATGGCCGGGATAACGCTGATACTCGAAGCGGGTTGGCTGGTAGACGGACCAGTTTTCATCGCGCTCGTGATAGAGATAAGGGGTGGTCCAGAACTGCGGTTCGGAGGCGGTGTTGATGTTGATTTTGCTGGTCTCGTCGTCGGTCCAGAAGGCGATGCGACCGACAATGGGATTGGTGGCGGTGGCGGTGATGCCTCCAGCTCCCTGGAAGGTGTAGTTGCCGGAGGGACCGCCGCCGGAAGTGAGGGTGCCGAGGGTTCCGTCCTGCAGGAGGTAGAGCCATTGGACCGGCATGGGAAGGCGGGCGTCGAGGTCGGTATTGCTGGAGGCGGCTTCAACTCCGGGAAACACACCATCATTGGCAATGTAGGTGAACCCTTCGACATTGTTCGTGGCATCCGCGCCGGTGGCGACGTAGGCGCGGGGATCGATGATAGGAAAGATGGCGGCGGGGGTGGGATCTGAAGCGCCGATGGGAGCGGGGCGGATGACGGGCGTGTTGAGATCGGTCCACATGGCGGGGTGTTCCTGCCAGTCGGTGTCGGGGGTGTCGTTGGCCATCGACTCCTCCGTCGTGGTGACGATCATGGTGGGATCGGAATAGAGTTTGTAACCGCGCAGGAAGGCGCCGTCGTTGCGATATTTGCGGATGGCACCGGGTTGGGAGGCCCAGATTTCGCGTCCAGTGGTGGCGTTGTCCTGACCACTGCCATCCCAGATTTGAGACATGACCAGGCTGACGGCGGAATCGGCCAGCTGGCGTGCGCGTTCGGTATCGGAAAAGCGAGTGGCGGAGGAACGTTCGCTATCGGACAGCGAGAGCATGGCGATGATCAGCACCGTGATGGTGGCGATGAGCGAGACGACGGTGATGAGGGCCAGGCCCCTTTTCTTCCGGCGGACGAGGCTGGATGGATTTTTGGTCTCGATCTGCATGAGAAGTGTTCATTAGACGACCATGCATGATACATACATCGTCAATGTGTTGATCTATAAATTGGTTCGTGGACAGGCAATCGCCTGCGCTTAAAAAATTTTGCGGTGAGCCGGGCCAAAAAATGACCCTGGTTTTTAACGTCGTCGACGTCTGGCCCCGAGGACGATCATGGCTCCCGCCATGAAAAGGATGCCGCGAGCGGGCTCGGGCACGATGGCGACAAGCAGGAGATCATTGCCGCCGGTGAGGGCGGTGGAGGCGAAATCGGCGTTGTAAAAGACGGCGAATTGCTGGCCGTCGATGAGGGTGGTGTAGGGGGTGGATGCGCCACCGAACATGGTTTGGATGGAGGCATCGGCGAGGGTGTTGGCGTTGGCGAAGAGGCCGACGATGGCGTCGCTGCCGTCGTTGTCGATGAGCCAGAGGCGGTGGTCGTCGGTGAGGAGTCCGCCGGTGTAGAGGTTGTCGGAATCGCCGTCCCAAGTGCCGGTGAGGAGGCTGTCGGTGATGCTGACAGTGCCGTTGGCGTCGAGGAGGCTGGTCCCGACGGTGCCATTGCCTTCCGTGGCGATGCCACCGATGGCGAGCTGAGTATTGAAGAAAGCACCGGCATTGAGGTTGATGGCGGCAGTGATGGTCAGTCGGTCGGGTCCGTCGCCGGGGGAGAGGATACCGCCGGACTGGATGGTGACTCCGGTGGTAGCCACGGTGGAGATGAATCCGTTGCCGCCGATGGAGCCGCCGGATTGGACGGTGACGGAACCGGTGCCGGTGGCTGAGCCGGTGATGTTGTTGGCCAACAGGCTTCCGTCATTGACGGTGGTGTTGCCGGTGTAGGTGCTGCCATTGGTGAGTCGGAGAGTGCCGGTTCCGGTTTTGGTAAGTTGACCGCCGGTGCCGCTGATGATGCCGGAATAAGTAGTGGACTGGTTGTTGGCGCCGACGCTGATGTTGCTAGAGATAAAGGTGGGGGTAGTGGCCAAGACACCTATGGCGAGGTCGTCAGAACCCTTGAGTCCACCGATGTTGTAGGTGTTCGTGCCTGCGACGGTGAAGGTGACCGTCTGGATGCCGGAGAGGTGGGTGTCGAGGGTGGAGGCGGAGAGGGCGTCGACGTGGTTGAGGGCGAGGGTGCCCGCTTCGACCCGGGTATCGCCAGTGTGGGTGCCTGCGCCGTGAAGGACGAGATTAGATCCTCCTTTTTTGACGAAGGAGAGTTCGCCTGCCAACACGCCGAAGAAGTTTCCGTTGGTGGATTGATTGATGGCAAGGGTGGCGGCGGTGGAACTGGTGTTGGTGATGGTGCGGCCGCCCATCGTGGTGGTTCCATGAACGATGCTGCCGGTTTCCTGACTGAATCCGTTGAGATCAAGGGTGTCGTTGTTGCTGCCGTAACCGGCCCCCATGTTGACGATGGCATTGAGTGGCAGGGCGTTTGCAATCATCATTTTCATGGTGCCGCTGATGATGCGGGTGTTGCCCCAGACGTTGCCGGCAACGCCCAGCTCCACCGTGCCGCCGGAGTCGAGATAGAACGAGCCGTCGGATTGCAGAACGACGGAGTTCGTGGTGAAAGCGAGGGTGGCACCCGTTTGCGGGTTGAGGATAAACAAGCCTGACTGGTCTGGGGTGACGTTGATGCCGCCGGTCATGGTGAGTTTGTCGGCGGCGACGAAAATGCGGGAACCGCCACCACCTCCACTGAGGGTGTAGGTTCCGGTGACGACATTGTTTCCGTCGTTGCTGTAGAAAACTTGGGGATTCTGCCCGTTGCCCCGGCCAAAAACCACGAAGTTCTCGGCAATGGTGAGTCCAGTGGCACCGCCGCTGAGCCTGACCTGCCCACCGGGGACGCTGGGATTGCCACCGGATGCGGTGTCCCCGCCGTTGATGTAGGTGATGCCCGCCGTGGAGCCGAGCGCGTTGTTGTGGGTGATGATGAGGACTCCGCGGTTGACGTGGGTGTCGCCGGTGTAGGTGTTGTCGCCGCTGAGGGTGAGGCTGCTGGGGGAGGTCTTGGTCAGTGAGGACGACCCGGCGGCGTTGTCGCTGATGATGCCGGAGATGGTGGTGGAGGAACCGGCCGAGTCGATGATCAACTCTCGGGTGGCCCCGATGGTGATGTCACCGGTCAGGGTGAGGACGCCGCTGGCGGCATTCATGATGCCGTTGGCGGTGAGGTTGCCAGCCAGGGTGGCGGAACCGCCGCTGTGACGGAGGGTGTTGACGGAGGCACCAGTGCCGAAGGTGCCGGAGGCATTCACTTCAGCATTCAGGCCGGGGGTGCTGCCGATGTCGGCGACGGCAATGCTGGTGCCGGTGTAGGCGATGAGATTGTTGGTGGTCGAATCGCGGGTGGTGTAGCGGGTGCTGGTGCCCGCCCCAGTGGTGAGCCAGGGACCGACGATGCCGGTGGTGTCATTCACGATGCCACTGTGATCGTCACCGATGTTGACGGTGCCGCTGCCCTGAATGTTGACGTTGGATCCGACGGAGCGGGCAAAGGTGCCGTTGTCGAGGGTGAGCGCTCGCCCCGTCGCGACGTTCCAGATTTGATGGGTGAAATTGCGCGTGGTGAGACTGGAAAGAATGTTGAGGTCGACTTCTGCGCTGCCCATGTTGATGCCGCCCATGCCGAGGGTCAGGGTATTGCCGGTGCCAATGGTAATGTCGCCATCGGGATCAAGGATCGAAATGCCGAGCCATTCACGGTCGGCACCGAGACTGGAAGTATTGGCTGAGGTGATGGTGTTGTCCCATTGGGCAATGTCGTTCTGGGCGGCGGTTCCGCTGACCCAACTGCCCGACAGGTTCAGGTTGGTGGTGTTGTTGGCTTTGATGATGGTTGCTGCCGGAACGGATGGAATCGAAAAGTTGGCGACGCAGAGCAGGGTTGCAACATGAATGGCGACAAGTTGTCGGCTGAGGTTGGGGAAGGTGCGTGTTTTCATGGCGGAAGGTGCTGCCATGGACGGTGCGCTGTGGTTTCGCGATACCAAGTCCATACGGTGTAATCTTGACGTGGATGGACGTTCGGGTCTTGAACGAGCCGGACAAAGTTTGGAATGATTCGGTCACCCGGGGGTGGCGAGTCTGCGACGAACCTGACCGGGGGTCATGCCGGTCAGTTTGCGCATCTGTCGGGTGAGATGACTTTGATCGGAGAAGCCGTGTTGGGAGGCGATGTCTGCGAGGGTGGCGCTGCCGTGAAGGGCTTCCATGGCGGCCTGAATGCGACGGTGGGCGATGAAATCCTGGAGCGACATGTTGAACGCTTTTTGAAAGCGTCGGTTCAACTGGCGTGCAGAGCATCCGGTGGCGCTGGCGAGTTTGTCGGTGGGTATGGATTCGGCGTAGTGGGTTTCGATGAGGCGCAAAGCGGCTTCGAGATTCGCATACTCGGGGAGGGTGCCGAGGGCTCCGGTGAAGGGTTTGACGACTCCCATGAGGCCGATGATGTGTTTTTCGGAGTCGAAGATTGGCAGCTTGGTGGTGCAATACCAACCGGAGCCGGGGCCGGAGTTGAAAAGGAATTCGACGCGATTGATGAGAGGTTGGCCGGTGCGCATGACCTTGAGGTCGTCCTGGCGGATGGTGGCAGTTGTCAGCGGGGTGTGCATGATGCTGTCGTCGCGACCGAGGTATTCTTCCTCGGTGGTGCAGCCGGAGAGTCTTTGAAGGTGGGGGGTGAAGGCGACGAAACGTCCTTCAGCATCTTTGGCGAAAAAGCCGATGTCGGGCAGGTGGTCAAAGAGCAGCCGGAACTGTTGGGTGTCGCCCATGCGTCGGAAGAAGGCGTTTTGAAAGGCGCGGTTGCTGGGATTCTTAGCGGTTGCAGCGCTGGCTGGGATGGGAGCAGTGAGGATCGAATTCGCCATGAGACCATGAGGGGATGACCGGAAGCGGCCAGGAAGGGAACGGTCGGATGTGGGGCTTCTTTCGAAAGGGAAAGCGCTACAGTTGTTGCTGAACGTGCTGGCGAAGTTCTTCGCACTGAGACTCGGTGGCGTCGCGGGGGATGGTGATGGGGTCGCGGAATTCGATGTCGACGCGGCTGAAGGGCACGGGGAGCTGGAACCCATCCCAGGTGTTGAATTTGAACGCGTTCTGGTAGGTGACGTGGAGGGGGATAATACGCAATCCGGTGAGCTGGGCGAGTTTGATGATGCCGGGATTGAGATGGTGGCGGGGACCGCGTGGGCCGTCGGGGGTGACGCCAAGGTCGTGTCCTGATCTCGCGAGTTTGGCGAGTTCGATCATGGCCTGGGCACCACGTCGGGAACTGGATCCGCGGGCGGCAAGGAGGCGGAATTCGGCGCAGGTCTGGGCGATGACCTCGCCGTCACCGCTGGGACTGGTGAGGATGACGGCGGGGCGGGCGGGGAAGATGGCCTCCCACATCCAGGGCATGAGAAACATGGAGTCGTGCCAGAAGGCCCAGATGTAGCGCTCGGAACTGGCCGGGTCGACGTTGGCCGTGTTGTGGAGGTGGCAGTCGAGGGTGTTGCCGATGCCGCGCATGAGGGCGGCGATGGCGCGGCCTGGGTTCTTGAGGCGGATCTTGGCCACGGGTGGGTTGGTAATTGGAAGAGATGTGGCCGACGACACGTCGGCGCTCCATGGGAATTACAGATAATTGACTTCGCGCAGACGGGAGGTGAGGCCGGTGAAGGTTTCGAGCAGGTCTTTGTAGAAGGCGGCGTTTTCCGGGTTGGGGCGGCAACGGGTGGATTCGTCGAGGGTGACGAGTCGGTCGGTGAGGGAGGCGTAGTCGGCGTGGCCGGTATCGCGTTTTTGCAGGGCGAACGCGGCCTGGATGGCGGCTCCGAGAGCGGCCCCTTCGGCGGTGGCGAGGGTGACGACTTCAGCGTTAAAGATGTCGGCGGCGATTTGACGCCAGGCGGGGCTTTGACTGCCGCCGCCGGTGAGACGGATTTCGGTAGGATTGATGCCAAGCTCGCGGAAGCGGTTGAGGCCATAAGCAAGGCCGAGGGTGGCTCCTTCAACGGCAGCACGGGCGAGGTTGGCCTGGGTCAGGTTGCCGGGTCGGAGTCCGTGGATGACTCCGCTGCCATTGGGGAGGTTGGGGGTGCGTTCGCCGTTGAGGTAAGGGAGGAAGGTGATGCCGTCGGCTCCGGCGGGGGCGCTGGCGACGAGGGATTCGAGTTGTGTGAGATCCCATTCAAAGAGCTGGCGCAGTTGCTCGGTGACGACGGTGACGTTCATCGTGCAGACGAGCGGGAGCCACTGGTCGGTGCTGTCGCAGAACGCGGCGACTTCGCCTTGTCCGTCGATGATCGGTTCGGCGGCGGTGGCATACAAGGTGCCGCTGGTGCCGAAGGAGGCGGTGATGACACCGGGTTTGATGTTGCCGGTGCCGATGGCGCCCATCATGTTGTCGCCGCCACCGGCGCTGATGATGGTGTCTTTGGAGATGCCCCATTTCTCGGCGAGTTCCGGGCGAAGGGTGCCGTGAACGTCCTGTGAGGAGCCGACGGGAGGGAGCATGGAGAGGAGGCGGGGATCCACGAAATTGCAGATCTCGGCATTCCAGGTGCGGGTGCGGATGTCGAGGGCGGCGGTTCCGGAGGCGTCGCCGTATTCCATGCGTTTGATGCCGGTGAGCCAGAAGTTGAGATAGTCGTGTGGGAGAAGGACGGTGGCGATTTTTGAAAAATTGTCGGGTTCGTTTTGTTTGAGCCAGAGAATTTTTGGAAGGGTGTAGCCGGGCAGCATGGCGTTGCCCGCGAGGGAGATGCAGCCGGGTTGACCACCGAATTCGTGGGCGATTTCATCGCACTGACGGGTGGTGGAAGTGTCGCACCAGAGTTTGGCTGGGCGGATCACTTCGTCGTTGGCGTCGAGAACCACCAACCCGTGTTGCTGACCACTGATGCCGATGCCGGCAATTCGGCTGCGGGCGTCGCCGAGTTGAGCGAGGCAGTCGATGATGGATTTTTCGGTGGCGGTGGTCCAGTCGGAAGGATGCTGCTCAAGGTGACCTGCAGGCAGACCGGGGATGAGCTCGTATTTGTGGCTTGAATGGGCGAGGATGTTGCCGGTTTCAAGGTCGAGCACGATGGCTTTGGTGCTTTGGGTGCCGCTGTCGATGCCGAGGAAATACATGGAAAGGAAAAAGTTCTTGGTTCTTAGTTCTTGGTTCTTAGTTCGGGGAGCCGCTACTTTGAAACCCGGATCGGTTTCTGAAAACTCAAAATTTGAAACTTAAGTCTTAAAGCTTTACCGAATCTGTCCGTTGCCGGTGACGAGGTATTTGTAAGAGCAAAGTTCGGCGAGTCCCATGGGGCCGCGGGCGTGGAGTTTGTCGGTGCTGATGCCAATTTCAGCGCCGAAGCCGAATTCGCCACCATCGTTGAAACGGGTGCTGGCGTTCCACATGGCGACGGCGGTGTCGGTTTCGTGGAGGAATTGCTGGGCGGCATCGGCGTTTTCGGTGACGATGCTGTCGGTGTGGTGGGAACCGTAGTGATTGATGTGGGCGACGGCTTCTTCGAGGGTGTCGACCGTTTTGACGGAGAGAATGAGGTCGAGGTATTCGGTGGACCAGTCTTCTTCAGTGACGGGTTTGGCGTCGGGCCAGTGGGTGAGCACGGTGGCATCACCGCGGACTTCGACGTTTTTGGCAGCGAGGGCGCTGGCGAGGGCGGGATAGAAGGTGGGGGCCAGATCGGTGTCGACGAGGAGGGTTTCCAAGGTGTTGCAGACGCCAGGTTTCTGGGTCTTGGAATTGACCACGATGTCGATGGCCTTTTTGAGGTCGGCATCGCGATGAAGGTAGACATGACAGACGCCGTGGTAGTGTTTCAACACGGGCATGCGGGCGACGTTGACGACGCGTTCGACCAGGGACTGGCCGCCGCGGGGGATGATGAGATCGAGGTATTGATCCATCTTGGCCATGTGGTCGACGCTTTCGCGATCGGTGAAGGGGACGAGCTGGATGCTGTGGGCGGGCAAGCCGGCTTTCTCGCCGCCTTGTTGGAGGGCATTGGCGAGGGCGGTGTTGGAGTGAAAGGCTTCGGAGCCGCCGCGCAGGATCGTGGCGTTGCCGGTTTTGAAGCAGAGGACGGCGGCGTCGCTGGTTACGTTGGGGCGGGATTCGTAGATGATGCCGATGACGCCGATGGGGACGCGGATCTTGGTGATGTGGAGTCCGTTGGGACGCGTGGTTTCGGAGAGGATTTCGCCGACGGGATCGGGAAGAGTGGCGACCTGTTCAATGGCGGCAGCGATGGCTTCGAGGGATTCGGGCGTGAGACGCAGGCGGTCCACCATGGGTTTGCTGAGGCCTTTGGTTTCGGCTTCGGCGACATCCCGGGCGTTGGCTTCGAGGATGGGCTGGGCGTGATCGCGCAAACCGCCGGCCATGGCGCGGAGGATGTCGTTTTTTTGGGCGGTGCTGAGTTTGACGAGCTCATGCGCGGCGGCCCGGGCGCGCTTGCCCATGAGAAGGATGTGTTGGGCGATGTCGGTCATTCAGATTGGGTGACTGGATACGCTTGAAAGGCGTGGACTAGCTGGCGAGAGGAAAGCGGGTGCCGATGCCTCCGCCTTCGATGAGGGAGGCGAGTTGCTCGGGGTGGCGACCGGAAGCGATGATGCAAGGCACGCCGCCCTGGATGGCATCCTGAACGGCGCGCAGTTTGCTGCCCATGCCGCCAACGGAGAAGCTGCCTTTGGCTTCCTGGGCGAGGTGCAAGACTTCGTCGACATTGTTGACCTCGGCGACGATGCTGACAGTGCCGTCGTCGCGGATGTCCATCAGTCCGGGCACGCTGGTGAGCAGGATGAGCACATCGGCCTGCCAGAGGGTGGCAACGCGCGAGGAGAGTTTGTCGTTGTCGCCGAACTTGAGTTCTTCGACGGCAACGCAGTCGTTTTCGTTGATGATGGGGACGATGTTGGGGTTTTGCAGGAGGCGCAGCAGGGTGGACTGGGTGCGCTCAGCGCGTTCCTTGCTTTCGAGGTCGGCGTGGGTGAGGAGCAGTTGGCCGACGTGGAGTCCGTGGCCACGCAGGTAGCTCTGGTAGGTATGCATCAGGTAGGACTGGCCGACGGCGGCACAGGCCTGGAGCGTCACGAGGTCGGTGGGGCGTTCACGGAAGTCCATGGCCTTGAGTCCGGCGGCGACGGCTCCGCTGCTGACAACAACGACTTGGTGGCCGAGGCGTTTGAGCTCGGCAATGGCCTGGACGAGTTTGCAAAGTTGTTCTTCGTCGGTCTCCGCGCGGTCGGTGCGCGTGAGAATGCCGCTGCCAAATTTTAATAGAATTTTCTTACCGCTCATGGCCGTTTATTTAAAGTGGGCGGTGAGCATGGACGAGGGTGGACGGATTTGAAAGCGGAAAATGGATCGACGCGTGTGGGACCTGTTGCCTCAAAAGTTTTGACACCGGGGGCGGGGTGGATGGGCGGAGGAAAAAAGGTCGTTGACTCAAAAAGGATGACACCGGCAACCCATACCCATGCCGATGAGTCAAAAAGTCCGAGAAGAAATGCTGCCGCGCCTAC